>JAFTST010000048.1 GCA_017467165.1 Clostridia bacterium
AGTAGAAATTGCGTGAGACGAGGCGAAGCGAGCGCGAAGCCCGACGGCGTAGCTACCTACGTCGAGGGTGACAAGTCGATGCTTCAACAAAGTATCACACAATTGAATGACGACGCGTGGTGACGCGGAAGTCTTCAATATATAGCAATTATGCTGGTTAGTAGAAATTGCGTGAGACGAGGCGAAGCGAGTGCGAAGCCCGACGGCGTAGCTATCTACGTCGAGGGCGACAAGTCGATGCTTCAACAAAGTATCACACAATTTATACAATCAGCATACTGTCGCCGAAGGAAAAGAACCTATACCCCTCAGCTACCGCCACCTCGTAGGCGTTCATAACGTTTTCCTTGCCTGCAAGAGCGCTGACGAGCATTATCAGGGTGCTTTCGGGCAGGTGGAAGTTGGTTATCAGAGCGTCGACCGCCTTAAAGCTATAGCCCGGGTAGATGAAAATCGAGGTCGAGCCGCTCATAGCTCTGACCCTGCCGTCGCTATCGCTGACGCTCTCGAGAACTCGGCAGGAGGTAGTGCCGACGGCTATTATTCTGCCGCCCAGCTTTCTTCTGCGGTTGATTTCCTCTGCGACCTCGTCGGTGATAACGAAGTACTCGCTGTGCATCAGGTGCTCCTCAATCTTATCCACCTTGACAGGACGGAAGGTGCCAAGACCAACGTGCAGGGTTACCTCGCCGTAGCCGACCCCCTTCTCTCTTATCCTGTCGAGAAGCTCCTCTGTGAAATGCAGTCCCGCCGTGGGAGCGGCGGCAGAGCCCTCGGTCTTGGCGTAGACAGTCTGATAATCGTTCTTGTTTTCCAGCTTTTTCGTTATATAAGGCGGCAGGGGCATATTTCCCACAGCGTCGAGCACCTCGTAGATACTCTTGTACCTCTCGGTGTCATACTCGAAGCGCACGATACGGTTGCCACCCTCGGCAATTTCGGTCACCACCGCGCGAAGAATTCCCCCGAAGCGAAAGGTGGCGCCTACCTTGGCTCTTTTTCCGGGGCGCACGAGCGTCTCCCAGCTTCCGTCCTCGAGCATTCTGAGCAGTAACAGCTCCATAGATGAGCCTGTTTTTTCGGTTTCTCCGAGTAGTCTTGCGGGGATAACCTTAGATGAGTTGACCACCAGCATATCCTCGGGTTTCAGATAGTCGATAATATCGCGGAACACTCTGTGCGAGAGCGAGCCGTCCTTTCTGTCAAGCACCATAAGCCGACACATATCCCTCACGTCAGACGGGCTCTGGGCAATCAGCTCCTCGGGCAGCTCATAGTAGAAATCGTGTGTCGAAAGGTCACATGCAACCCTTTCGTTAGATATATTAATTTCGTTTTTTTCCATCAGTTGAATAACCTTTTCCTATATTAAACCTTTTTCACCCTCGCGCATAAGATAGAGTGCGCAGGATATTTTTCCAATTTAGAATATAGCACAATTCAGTGACAATTTCAAGTAAGCGTGACAAAAAAGGAGAATATATGAAAAAACCGATATTTGAGGGCGTGGGCACGGCTCTTCTGACTCCATTCAAGAATGACAGCATAGACTACGCCACGATGGCGAGATTGATTGACAGACAGATTTCGGCGGGAGTCGGGGCTGTCGTTGTGGGCGGCACGACGGGCGAGGCGGCGACCCTCACCGACAAGGAAAGACGGGAGCTGTACTCCTGGGCGAGAGAATATACCGAGGGGAAGATACCCCTGATTCTCGGTACGGGCTCGCCCTCAACCAAGGCGGCAGTCGAATATACCCGCTACGCGAGCGAGCTCGGCGCGGACGGCGCTCTGGTAGTCACCCCTTACTACAACAAGGGCACGAGGGAGGGGATAGTCAGACACTACGAAGCGATAGCCGAGGGGGCGGACATTCCCCTGATACTGTACAACGTGCCGACGAGGACGGGAGTTGAGCTTGATCCCGAGCTTGTTGAGCGGCTGTGCGAGATACCGACCGTCAGGGCTATAAAGGAAGCCTCGGGTGTCGCGGAGAAGTACACCGCCCTCTCGACTCTGACCGACAGAATAGACCTCTACGCAGGCTCTGACGCTATGATATACCTGACGCTCTCTCTGGGCGGCTCGGGTGTTATCTCGGTGGTGTCAAATCTCTATCCCGAGGACACCGTCAAACTATGTAAATTATACTTTACAGGGGAACGGGAAAAAGCGCTGAAAGCCCAACACAGTATGGCGCGTCTGATAGATTCGCTCTTCCTCGAAACAAATCCCGCGCCTGTGAAGTACGCGGCATGGAGGGCGGGACTATGCTCACCTGAGATGCGACTGCCTATGTGGCTGCCTACCGAGAGATGCAGAGCGAAAATTGACAGGGCGGTAGCCGAGTATGAGAAATTGAGGGCGGGCTTATAAGACCACCAAAAAAGAGCGGCTCGCCATCGTGAGCCGCTTGGGTTATTGAATGTATTGGGCTGTTATATGTTGCACCGGTATTTAACCGCATTTTCGTCACACGGGTGCACTCTGTGCGGTCTGAAATTATATCAGCCTTATCATATTGGACGAGCGTACCTCGACGTACATTTCGTGGTCAAGGTGATACAGTAGCGACTGGAAAAAGGCTGTCACAGGGTGCTCGGTGAAAAAGTGTCCCGCTTCGAGAAGGTTGATGCCCATCTCGCTCGCCTCTGCCATAACGTTGTAGCCTATTCTGCCCGACACGAAGGTATCAGCACCCATCTCGAGCGCCGCGCCAAGATAGCTCTTTCCGTCACCGCCGACAACGGCAACTCGCTGTACCGGGATACAGGCGTCTGCAACCTTGACTCCGTCGCAGTCGAGCAGCCCCTTGAGAAGATAAGAGAAGTCCTCCATACTTAACTCCTCGTCGAGCTCGCCTATTCTTCCAAGTCCGCCCTCGCCGAAGGGGACGGCATTTTTGATGCCGATAATCTCACACAGGGTGTCATTGACACCGCCCTCGACCTTGTCGGCTCTCGTGTGGAAGGAGATAACGGCGATATCGTGCTTGATGAGCTTGATAACCTTTCTCGCTATGTGGTCATCCTCGGTGAGATTCTTCAAGGGCTTGAAAATCAATGGGTGGTGCGAGAGAATGAGGTCAATACCGCCCGCTATGGCGTAGTCAACCATCTCCTCGGTGACGTCAAGGGTAACCAGCGCCCTCTTCACCTCTCTCGTATCGTCTGACGCGCACATAAGCCCGTCGTTGTCCCACGCCTCAGCGAGCGCGTCGGGTATTCTCTCAATGAGGCTATCGTATATTTCCCTGACTGTCATAGTATCAGCTTCCCTTCTTGTATAGTTTTGTTTTCATTTTTTGGGTAGTTAGTTCTCGGAAAATTTCACACGGCTATGAGTATTTCTCGATTTCAGCTCTTATCGAAATGATAATTTTCAGAAGCGCGCCGTCCTCCTCGCCTGCCTCAAGCCTACCGCGGTAAGCCCGCTCGAATGAGGCGAGCCTTGCTTTCATATATCCGAGGTACGCGCCAATATCGCTCTCTCTTGGAGCGCATAAGCCCAGCGCCGCCGACAGCTCGTCGCTCTCTCTTTTCTTTCCGTCATACTCTGAAAGCAAGGTCAGATAAAACCTACCGAGGCTCTCGGTATATCTTTCCTCAAGGGTGCGAAAGCCCAGTGAGTCAAGCGCGCGCCTCAACGCCTCGGGACGAGTCATCGGCTGTGTTATCAGCCTGACCCCCTCCCTGCGAATAGCGGGCGCCTCGATAATTCTAGCGATAAGCTCGCCGCCCATACCGCAGACCGCGACGTCGGTTATCCCAAGCCCCTCGAGCCCCAGAGCGCCGTCGGTCAGGTAGAAGTCCACCCTGTCGGAAAGCCCCTCAGCTCTGACGCTCTCTCGAGCAGACTCCAGCGGATGCTCGTTGATATCTGTGAGCACCGCCCTTTCGATAATTCCGTTTTTCAACAAAAATACGGGCAGGTAGCCGTGATCCGTGCCTATATCGGCGAATACGGCGCCTGCCCTGACGTATTCCGCGGCGGAAAGAAGCCGCGCATCAATTCGGCTCGTCGCCATTATTTCGTGGAGAGATAGTTGTTAATCTTCTCTACAAGCTCGTCGGCGTCGGTGCCGTGCACCATACAAGCCTCCTCGATGGTCTCGCCTCTGGAATGAGGACAGCCAAGGCAGTGCATACCTATCTCGAAGAAGAAGCGCGCGGTTTCAACGTCGTAGTCAAGAATATCGCCGATAAGCGTCTTTTTGGTTACTATCATTTCAAATTACCTCACTATGTTTTTTTCCAAGGGTAGTATAACACACACGAGGGGAAAAATCAATAGATATTTTAAAATACCAATTTTTTTCGTCGGGGCTTTACAACGGCGGGAAAATATGCTAAAATACTATGGATATATACTGCGAAAGGAACCGATATATATGATTGTTGCGCTTGAGGAATGCAAGAGGAGGCTGATAGCGCTCGGCGACGTGCTCGTTGAGCTTGGAAATCAGCTGAGAATAGATGAAGCCAGAGAAAGAGCTCAGGAGCTCGAGAGAGAAACTATGGTACAGGATTTCTGGGGTGATGCGGAAAAATCCTCCAGGGTTCTGCGTGAGATAAAGCAATTAAAGGACAAGGTCGAGCACTACGAGAACCTCTGCTCGAGGCACGAGGACGCCGTTACCCTCTGCGAGATGGCTATTGAGGCGGGCGACGAGGACTCGGTTGAGGAGGTCGTGTCCGAGACCGACTATATCGAAAAGGAGGCTGAGAGGTGTCGCATTGAGGTGCTTCTCTCGGGGCCCTATGACAGAAATAACGCTATTCTCTCCTTCCACCCGGGAGCGGGCGGCACAGAGGCTCAGGACTGGGCTTCTATGCTCTACCGTATGCACACGAGATGGGCGGAAAAGAGCGGCTTCACCGTCAAGCTCATTGACTGGCTGGACGGCGACCAGGCAGGACTGAAGTCCGCTACGGTTATGATAGAGGGCATCAACGCCTACGGCTACCTCAAGAGCGAGAACGGAGTGCACAGGCTCGTGCGCGTTTCCCCCTTTGATGCCTCGGGAAGAAGACAGACCTCCTTCGCATCGGTGGAGGTTATGCCCGAGTTCGAGGACGACGACACCATCGAGCTTCGTGACGAGGATCTCGAAATCACCGCTCACCGCTCCAGCGGCGCGGGCGGTCAGCATATCAACAAGACCGACTCTGCTATCCGTATCGTGCACAAGCCCACGGGCATCGTCGTCGGCTGTCAGACCGAGCGCAGTCAGCTTCAGAACAAGGAAACAGCCCTCAAAATGCTCAAGGCGAAGCTCATGGAAATCAAAATCCGCGAGAAGCTCGACAGAATCGAGGACATTCAGGGCAACAAGGTCAATATTGAGTGGGGCAGCCAGATAAGAAACTACGTTTTCATGCCCTACACTCTGGTCAAGGACACGCGCACGGGCTACGAGGACGGAAACGTCGACTCTGTTATGGACGGAAATATCGACGAGTTCATCAACGCGTACCTGAAGCATATCTCCCAGGGCGAGAAAAAGTAATTTTTCCAAAAATCCCAAGAGGCGTGTGAGTGGCGCGTCACAGAGAAAAGTCGGGCGGGTGCGCCTTGATGAAAAAATATAAAGGCTCTCTTCCACAGCGAGAGCCGAAAAGCGCGGGGCTGAGTCGCCAAGGACTCAGCCCCTTTTTAATAGGTCTATAACAGCTCGTCGATAAGCCCACTCAGTATGCCGACGTCGGTTTTTCTGCCGCACTTGATAGCTACCGTGAGGTTGTCCCGAGTGAATACCGTGCGGGAAAAATCACGCACGTCCTCTGCTGTAACCGAGGAATAAGCGCGGGCTCTTGATTCAATATCGGGAAAGCCGAGCCCCAGAAAATGATTATCGTACGCCATAGTGAAGTTGAGGTCCCTCGGGTCGTCGAGGAGCATAGCCTCGTTGTCGGTATGCGCCGCCAGCATCAGTCTGTCGGTGGGGAGAAGCTCGTTTTTCATCCGTGAGAGCACCCCGAGGGCACACCTGAGAGCCTGCTCGAGTCTTGATGGGGTCACCTCGAAGGTGAGGTAGATATATCCGATATTCTTATACACCGCAGAGCCGCCGTCAAGGTCATATATGAGCCCTCTTTTCTCGGAAAGCTCAAGGAAAAGCTCCGAGGAATATCCGCCGAGCAGAATCTTGTACACCTGCTCGGAAAGTATTTGTCCGTGGCGGGCGACGTCTATATCAAATGTAAGCCTGACTTTACACGACTCGCCGTTTTTTCTGTATATCGCGCCTCCTCTTTTTCCAAATTCGCGCGGCACGGGTGCCACCGTTTCCTTTTTCTCACCCTCATACAGCTCGCCTCTGCCAAAAAGCTCATCAAGTGTGTCGAGGTCCTCCTCCGAGAAGGCTCCCGTCAGGTATAAAAAGAGATTATCCGCCGTGAAAACACTCCTCCTGTACCTCTCGATATACCGCCGCGACATTTTCGAGATGCTCCCCGAGGTGCCTGTGATAAATCTTGATAACGAGGAGTCCGGAAAGGCGCTTGACATAGCGAATGAGTCAAGCGAGCTACGCTCGTCGCTCTCCCTTATCTCCGCGCGGATTCTCTGCCGCTCGGACTCCACCTCACCGGCGGGAAGCTGTATCGGTGAGAGAAGACGCGAGAAAATCTCTGCCGCTATCCGAAAATTCTTCGGCGCGCCAGATATATAAAACTGTACCATATCGGTTGAGGTTGTCGCGTTGAAGTCAAGACCGTGCTTATCAAGCAGCCTGTACGCCTCGCCGTCCAGAAGATAATTTATATTTCTTATCGAAAGGTGCTCAAGAAAATGGCAGACTCCGCTCTCCGACTCGGACTCATGGAGGCTTCCGCATCTGAGATACAGGGAAATCATGAAGCTGTGCGTGCCCTCTGTCCTGTAGCTGTAGAGCGGCATACCGTTTTTGAGTATTCTCTTTTTCTCCATACGAGTCCCCCTTCCTTTTTTCTATATTCTAGCACACCCGTCCTCTCAAATCAATATTAATATTGAATTTGACGAAGAATTATATTCCCTCCAAGATTGACAAGCGGGTTAAAATATTATATAATTTTGTAGAAAGAAATACGAGAGGAGAAAAACGATGCTTCCCGAGGGCTTTTTGATTCGCGCCAAGGCGCTTCTTGGCGAGGACTATGACAAATTTATAGAAGCCCTCAGCTTGCCCGCCGAGCGCGGCATCAGGGTCAACAGAATCAAGGCCGAACCGAGCCTCTGCTCTCTTCTTCTCGGCGACGGGATAACCCCCATTCCCTACTGCGAGGGCGGATTTATCCTCGAGGACGACAGGCGTCTTGGGATAAGCCCCGAGCACCACGCGGGAATGATATACGCGCAGGACCCGGGCGCTATGGCGACACTCTCCGCGCTGGACTTACCCGAGGATGCCTGGGTGTGCGACCTGTGCGCCGCCCCGGGTGGAAAATCGGGACAGATAGCGGAAAAAATCCCGAAGGGCTTTCTCCTTTCCAACGAGTACGTGCCAAAGAGGGCTAAAATCGTAGTAGGCAACTTCGAGCGGCTGGGTGTGAAAAACGCCGTTGTAACCTCTCTTGACACGCGGGAGCTTTCTGAGATGTTCTCCTGCGTCTTTGACCTGGTTGTAGCCGACGCGCCCTGCTCGGGCGAGGGTATGTTCAGAAAAAACGAGCTCGCGCTCACCGAGTGGAGCCTTGACAATATCCTGCTCTGCCAGAGGAGGCAGGAGTATATACTCGACAACGCCGCGTCTATGGTCAGGTCGGGCGGCAGACTACTGTATTCCACCTGCACCTACGCGCCGGAGGAAAATGAGATAGTAGTCACGAGGTTTCTCGAGCGTCACCCCGAGTTTTCCATCATTCCCGTCAAGCAGGCTCTGGCTCGGGCAACCGCTGACGGCATCCGCTCACCCGAGACTGACGCTATGGGGATTGAGCTGACGAGAAGATTCTACCCTCATATATCGCGCGGCGAGGGACAGTATATCGCACTGCTCGAAAAAAGGGACACGGGCGAGAGTCCGAAGATTCTCTATAAGGACACTTCGCAGCCTCTTAGCAGGACTGAGAGGCAGATAGTCGACGCCTTCCTTCTTGAATGTATGGACAAGCTGCCTGATGGCAGGCTCGCCAAGGTGGGCGAAAACATAGTTTTAATTCCGCACGGGTGCCCTATTCCGCCAAAATCGGTATTTATGTCGGGCATACTTCTCGGCGAAATATCCGGCGGAAGGCTCAAGCCCTCGCATCATTTTTTCTCCGCCTACGGCAGACTTTTCAAGCGCCGGGTCAGGCTTACCCGGGGCGATGCGAGAGTGGAAAAATACCTCTTGGGCGAGGAGATTGACGCGGATATACCGAGCGGCTGGTGCGCTGTGCTCTATGAGGGCGCGCCTCTCGGCGGAGGCAAGGCTTCGGGCGGCAGGGTGAAAAACCACTACCCCAAGGGACTGAGAAACAGATAATATAACAGAAAAAGGAGTATATCAATGGAAAAAATTTTAGCTAAGGTGGGACCTCTCACAGTCAAGGAGAGCGAGGTTGAGGAATTTCTCCTCTCTCTCGGTCAGCGCGGCGCGGCATATAACAACCCCGAGGGAAGAAGGGTAATCCTCGAGCAGATTATCTCGAATAAGCTGCTTCTTCTCGAGGCAAGGAGCAACCTCTATGAAACAGAGCCCGAGTTCAAGGCCGAGCTCGCAAGACTCAAGGAAAACCTGCTCGTCAACTACGCCTCGGGCAAGGTATTCGACAGAGTTACCGTCACGGAGGGCGAGCTTCGCGACTACTACGAGAAAAGCCTTGACCGTCTTGGCGGCGGCGCGACCGTCAACGCATCTCATATCCTCGTTGACACAGAGGAGCAGGCTCTCGAGATACTAGGAAAAATCAAGTCGGGAGAGCTTAGCTTTGAGGATGCGGCTATGCAGTTTTCCTCCTGCCCCTCGGGAGAAAGAGGAGGTAACCTCGGCGACTTCTCAGAGGGACAGATGGTGCCCGAGTTTGACAGAGCTGTATTTTCGATGGAGGTCGGTGAGATAACCGAGGTGCCCGTCAGGACACAGTTTGGCTACCACCTTATCAAGCTGAACTCGAAAAACGAGGCACAGGTTCCCTCCTTTGAGGAGATTGAGCCCCAGCTGAGAGAGGCGCTCCTTAACGAAAAGCGCCACGAGGCGTACGGCCGTCACATCAATCAGCTGAAAATTCTCTACCCTGTTGAAATAGTCTGATGACCGAGGATTTGGAGCTTTTAAGGAAGCGGTTCTTGGAGCTGGCGAGGCGCTCTGACGAGGGGCACTATTTCAGCTTCACCGACTTTCTGGGGCTTGCTGAGCAGTCTGTGCTGAAAGAGTGTGACCTTCGGGGATACCGATACAGGCTTTTCGGCGGAGCTGAGGGAGCGGAGAGGGTTATAGCCCGCTTTGGCGACTGGGAGGAGCTTGGCTACGAGGCGGATTTTCCTATTTCCTGCCTGCTCGTCTGTCCAAGGTCGGAAAAATTCGCCGACCGGCTCACGCACAGGGATTTTCTCGGCGCGCTTCTTAATCTCGGCATCGAGCGCGAGGTGCTCGGAGATATAGTTTTGAGAGAAAACCACGCTTATATTTTCGTCCTTGATAACATGGCGGAATATATTCTCGGCTCGCTTGAGAGAGTGAAGCGCACAGACGTGCGGGTAACGCTTGCAGAGGAGCTTCCTGAGGGCGAGCTATACCGCACGGAGAAAAGGACTATACAGCTATCGGGCGAGAGAATTGATGCGGTGGTAGCGAAGACCTTTTCGCTCTCCAGGGACGACGCGCAGTCGCTGATAACGAGGCGGACAGTCTACGTCAATGGCGCTCTGTGTGAGAGCGTGTCCCACACCCCGAGGACAAGTGATATAATTTCGGTGCGCGGCAAGGGCAGGCTTATCTACCGCGGCGTCACGGGAACAACGAGAAAGGGCAAGCTGAGCGTCACCGTCGAGGTGTACGTATAGGAAGGATTTAAAATGAGTGTAGATAAACAATACTTTACATCGCGGCTGAATAAGGTTTTCTCTGACAACGGGCTCGGAAGGATGTTAAATAGGGAGGCGTGCGAAAAATTTCTCGCCCTGACCGAGCATATGCTGACCGAGAACGAGAAGTATAATCTCACGGCTATAAGCGATATTGATAAGATTATTCTTAACCACTACGCCGACTGCGCGACGCTGGCGGCAAGGCTGAAGGCGGGGGCGAGTGTCGTGGATATTGGCTGCGGCGCGGGCTTTCCCACGCTGCCTCTGGCTATTCTTCGCCCGGATATTTCCATACTCGCAGTCGACTCCACAGCCAAGCGAGTCGCCTACGTCGAGGGTGCGGCGAAGCTGCTGGGTCTTTCGGGCGTCAGATGCGTGACTATGCGCGCTGAGGACGGAGCCAGGCTGCCTGAGTACAGAGAAAGGTTCGATATAGCTACCGCGAGAGCTGTGGCAGAGCTGAGAATACTCACCGAGCTCTGTCTTCCCTACGTCAAGCTTGGCGGCTCATTCATCGCTATGAAGGGAAAGAATGCTGAGTTCGAGCTCTCGGGAGCGAGGAAGTCTATCGCTACGCTCGGCGGCAGAGGAGCGAGGATAGAGACGGTCAATCTCAAGTCCGACACAGAGGAGCTCTCTCATCCGCTCATTATCATCGACAAGAAGGAAAAGACCCCCTCATCCTACCCGCGCCCCTACGCGCAGATTAGCAAGAAGCCGCTATAACAAGCTATGGGGCTGTCGCATTTAGGCATAACCAAATAAAAAAACGGCAGATGCATTGTCAAAAAAAAGTTCTTCTGTATTTTCTTTGTACGAATTTAAGGAAATTAAGGTTGAAAACCTTCGGTTTTCTTCGTTTTGATTAGGTTTTTTTATTTTATCCTCGTTTCCTCGCTCGCCGTATTTTTATACGGCTCTCGCTCGTTAGCCAAGGATTTCTGCTCTAAATCCGTTCGCCCCGAGGTTCTGTTCTCATTAAGAATTCGCCAAAGCTATAATTCTAACAGCATTTTTCATCATTATGCTCCCAGCCACCCCAATTCTTAATGAGACAGCCCCTTTTTATTTTTGATGGGACTGAGTAGCCCCGTCAATTTATCGCAGAAGCCGAAATCCGACCTTTTTCCACCGAATAATTCTGCTAAAATTAAGGAAAAAGGGGGTGTAGCTATGAATATGTTTGAAGAAGCGAGGGCAATGTCGGGAACGCTCAGACTCTGCGGTCTGACACAGGCGGAGCTTGGAAAGAGGCTCGGAGTCAGCCAGTCCTGTGTGGCGAATAAGCTTCGCCTTCTCTGCTACACCGAGGGGGAGGAGAGAGAAATTCTCAGGCTGGGGCTCAGCGAGCGGCACGCGCGAGCAATTCTGCGCCTTGACACCCCCGAGGAGCGTCTGAAGATAATCGAAAAGGTTGATAAGATGTCCTTGACCGTCAGGGAAACCGAGGCGCTGGTTGACTCGCAGGTGATAAAGCAAGCCCCAAGAGAGATAGGAAGGGCGGACAGGCTATCGGGCATCGAGAGCTTTCGTACAACTCTCAAAAAATGCGCGGACACCCTCACCTCCCTCGGCGTGCCCGTCACCCTGACCACAGGCTTCTGGGGGGACAAGATGTACATAACCGTGTGCATAGAGGAGATATAGAAAAAGAGAGGACATTTCGGACGAAAACCGATTTGTTCTCTCTTTTGTATGGTAGGAGTAAGTGGGAATTAGCACCAAAAGTCGACCTGACTGTCATTAACTCCGGTATGTCGAGGCGAATTTTCAGGGGAAATTTTCGATTGTGACCCGATGGCGTAGAAGTCTACGTCGAGCGGGAGCAAGCGGAGATTCAGACCAAGCGTTGCCCCTGACGTGCGATTCGTTGCCCGGTATGTCGAGGCGAATTTTCAGGGGAAATTTCGGTTGCGACCCGAAGGCGTAGAAGTCTACGTCGAGCGGGAGCAAGCGGAGATTCAGACCAAGCGTTGCCCCTGACGTGCGATTCGTTGCCCGGTATGTCGAGGCGAATTTTCAGGGAAAATTTTCGGTTGCGACCCGAAGGCGTAGAAGTCTACGTCGAGCGGGAGCAAGCGAAGATTTAGACGAAAATTCGCCCGACAGACCTATTCGACTATGATTTTGGTGATACCCAGTCCCCCGTTTCCTATCGACTTGACAAGCGTGACGAGAAGGTCACCCTCGTTTCTTGGAAGGGTCATATCGAGATTGATGGTGTAGGAATCAACGGGGAATGCCTTTATATGTATTTTGACTGTCTGCTTATTTTCAAGGATAAGAGTTTTTTCGACTATGGTCTTGATTTCCTTGATAACATTAAGGTCGACGGGGCGGCGGAATATAAGCTTGGCGTGCTTGGTAACGAGCTCTGCCTCTTTTTCCTTTTCTCTCCTGCGCTGCTCCTCCTCGGCAAGGCGGCGGGCATTTTCTCTCTCCCTGCGCGCTCTTTCCTCACGCTCAAGCTCCTCGCGACGAAGCCTGTCGCGCTCCTCTCTTTCGATTTCGCGGCGGCGCTGCTCCTCGACTGCCGCTCTGGCAACCTCGGCGAGCCTTTCTCTCTCCTTTTCCTCCTCGAGACGCCTTTCCCTCTCGAGCTCTCTCTGCCTTTGTAGCTCCTCGCGCTCGCGCTCCTGTCTTTCTCTCTCGAGGCGGGCTTTTTCTTCTGCCTCCCGTCTTTCTGCCTCGAGTCTCTCCTCGCGGGCTCTGGCTTCCTCTATGAGCCTCTGGTTTTCAGCGCGGAGTCTCTCGCTCTCGGCTCTGAGCTCCTCCCTCTCCCTCTCGGCTCTGGCTCTCGCCTCTGCCTCATACTCAAGGCGCACCCTCGCCTCGACCTCGCGGCGTATTCTCTGCTCGCGCTCAAGGTCGGTTTCGACAGGCTGAGCAGCCTTGGGCTCCTCTATATATTCCGGCTCATCAATATACTCAGGCTCATCGGGAAGCTCCTCATCAGCCTGCTCAACATACTCAGGCTCGGTATATTCGGGCTCCTCGGGGACGTCCTCCTCGAGCTGCTCGGGAATATCAAGTCCGAAGATAAGCTCGTCCTCCGTATCAACTGCGGGCTCCTCTGTGGGATAATCGGCGGTGTCCTCCTCGGGCTGACCCTCGCCAAGAGCGGCGCGAGCCATAGCGGTTATATCGTCGTCCCTGACCTCGGGAGCTTCGGTCGTTGTCGCCGCCGCATCGGTAACTCCAAGCACGGAGCGCAGGCGAAGCTCTATATCGTCCTCGGGAGCTTTCTCCGGCTCGGAAAGCTGTATGAGCTCACCTCTTTTTATCGCCCTCTTGATAAGCTCGCGCCATTCGGTAACCATCTTCTTACCCATAGCCGACTGATACTTATCGGGGTTGGCGCGGCAGAGGAATCTGAACTCCTTTTCCCTGACCTTCTGCGGAACGTCCTCGCCAAGCTCGAAGCGTACGGCGGAGGGAGAAATCACATCGGAAATGCTGACCGCACCGACCCCTCCGTCGGCTCTCGTCCATCTGACCCAGAAATCGCGCGGACGGCAGCCCTTGTCGGTGAAAAGAAGACGGCGGTAGGTAACCCCCTCCGAGGTATGCTCCATATAGGTATCCGCGGCGAAGCAGACGTCAAGCTCAAGCGTCGAGGTCGAAAAATCCTCTATTCTGAGCGCGCATCTCAATCTGTCGGTAATCTGCTCGGCGAGCGCGTCAAGAAAGCTCTGGCTATACTTGCCAACTAAGAGCATAGGGTCGCCGAGCGCGGTAGTAACCTTGAGCGGGAGGGCGTCGGGGTTATAGGAAATTCTCCTTCCCGATACCTCAAGCCTGACAGCCTCGGGAGCAGAGCAGACCGAAAAGCCGACCTCACCCTCGCCCACGTAGGCATAGGGCACGCCATCGCGAAACAGGTCGGTAACACCCCATTTGACGAAAACGGTGCCGGGCGCGCCGTCCGAGATAACCGTCAGAGGATAGTACCACTCGCCCTCGACCAACAGCTCGCAGTCAAGATAGTGGTCGTACATCACAGCTCCCTCAAGGCTTTCTCCAAAAATGGAGATAAGCTGCGGTATAACCTCGCCCTCAAACGCGGAAACGAACTCCGCTGTGGCTATTCCTTTCAGTATTTCGTTGTGAAGCTCAAGTTTCGCTCTCATAGCTTTCCCGCCCTTTCTGTATTTTGCCGCGTATTAAGCACATATATTTTAATTTTAGCATATATTATAGGAAAAATCAATCACCGATTAACCAATTTTTGAATATTTTTATCAAATATCGGAGCCATTCGGTCGAATACGGTCGAATTCCGAGCTAGGTCAATTTTTTCAATCTAGAGGACAATTTATGCAATGTTATATCACGCCAAAATATTGTATAATGTAGCTGGAAATTTATTAAATTCAAGGAGAAATACTATGAATCAGATGATTAAGGAGCTCTACTCCATAGGTCTTATCCCGGTTATCAAAATTGAGGACCCAAGCGACGCCGTTCCGCTCGCCAAGGCGCTTATCGACGGCGGACTTCCCGCGGCGGAAATCACCTTCCGTACCGCGTGCGCGGCTGAGGCTATCAAGAATATCACAGAGGCATATCCCGAGATGCTCGTCGGCGCGGGCACTGTACTCACCTGCGAGCAGGTTGACGCGGCTATCGCGGCAGGCTCGAAGTTCCTCGTTTCCCCCGGACTTAACCCCAAGGTTACCTCCTACTGTCTTTCCAAGGGAGTTCCTATGCTCCCCGGCTGCTCCAATCCCTCTGATATCGAGGCGGCTCTCGAGCTTGGTCTTAAGACCGTCAAGTTTTTCCCCGCAGAGGCGGCAGGCGGCCTCAAGATGCTGAAGGCTATGGCGGCTCCCTACGGTCAGCTCACCTTCATGCCCACGGGCGGTATCAACGCAGATAACCTGCTCGACTACCTCAAGTTCAACAAGATTGTTGCCTGTGGCGGCTCCTTCATGGTGCGCGACGACCTCATCCGCGACAAGAAGTGGGATGAAATCACTGCTCTCACCAGAAACGCTGTCAAGGCTATGCTCGGTCTTGAGTTCACCCACATGGGTATCAACAACGACAACGCCGAGGAGGCTATGAGGTCCGCGAAGCTATTTGAGCTTATGTTCGGTCTTCCCACTCGCACCACCTCCAAGTCGGTTTTCGCCGGAGATGCCTTTGAATTCATGAACGGACGCGGACCCGGCAGATGCGGACACATCGGAATCCGCACCAACTTCGTTGACAGAGCCATCGCTTACTTCACAAGACTCGGCTTCGAGTTCGACGAGGAGTCTATCGTTCTCGACGAAAAGAGCGGAAAGCCCAAGTTCGTCTACTTCAAGGACGAGATTTCCGGCTTCGCTGTGCATCTGGTTCAGAAATAATTCTCTCGCCCAAGGGACAGAGGCTTACCTCTGTCCCCTCTTTTTTTATCTTATTCGCCCCTTCGCTTGACTTTTTCCTCGGAGTATAGTATAATTGTTCTAATAAATTAGAAAAGAGGTGAGCCCTTGAACATAGTAGTATATACCGCTGACGAGCGCCTGTGGCAGAGGGTCAGGCTGTGCCTTGTAGACACAGCGGACTATATATATCTCGGTGGTGAGGGTGACTTTGGCAGAGCCGTGGTTATTCTCGATACGGATACTGTCAAGGCAGACATAGATGCCGATATACTTCTCTCTCGCAGAGGAATGGGTGGGGCTCTTATGGTTCCCTTTTCCTTTGAGGAATTAAAAAACGAGGTCAAAAGGATAGAAAAACGCCACACGGGTAGCCTTATTCTTCTTGAAGGTGAGCGCGCGGTGAGGCTGTTCGGCGAGATAATCAGACTAACCGACGTGGAGTACAGGCTTCTTTCGGCTCTGCTCTCGGAGAGGGCGGGAGTGTTCGTTTCCCGCGAGCGACTTATCAAGGAGGTATGGCGCGGCGAGTGTGACGGCGGAGTTGTCAACGTATATATCCACTACCTCAGAGAAAAGCTCGAGAAGAGCGGAGAAAAAATTATCATTTCCTCGCGCCGCGAGGGATATATGATAGACGAAAGGTACAGGAGGTGATATCGTGCTGACCTTAATGGAGGGCGGCTTCTGCTCGGTATGCCACGAGCAGCTGGTCAAGAAAATACAAAGCAGCGTTCTATCGGGACGAAGGAGTCTTCTTATCGTGCCGGAGCAGCAGACGCTGTCCTGTGAGGCGCAGATGTGCGCCCTGCTACCCGAATATGCCCCGAGAGTGTTCGAGGTGACTAATTTCACAAGGCTGTCGGACGTTGTGTTCCGCGAGATAGGCGGAGTTAATATGAAATACGCGACGGGCACAGAGTCCTCGCTGATAATGTGGCAGACGCTCGTGGAGCTCTCGGGAGTTATTTCGCTGACGGGCGGAAGAAAAAAGGTCAACACAGGCACCGTCACCAAGGCGCTGTCGGCTGTCAGCGAGATGGAGAGGGTTGGGATTTCGCCCGAGATGCTGACAGCCCTCGTCGCCTCGGGAAGAATAACCGACAGGCGTCTGTACGCCAAGCTGTTCGACCTCTCTCAGATATGGACGGCGTACAGGGAAAGGCTGCGCGAGAAAACGGGCGAGGTGACCGACGGCACAGCGGCTCTTATCGACAGACTGTCCGAGAACAGAGAATTTTTCTCGGGTACTGATATATTTATCGACGGCTTCATATCCTTCACCGAGCCGCAGTACAGGCTGATTATCCTTCTCTCAGAGCTCACAGACGTGACTCTCACTCTGACGCTTCCGCGCTACGCAGGCGAGGACTACGGCGATGCTGGCTTTGAATACTCGGAGGTCGTCGACTCGAGAGAGAGGCTGATAAGACTCGCCGGACGGGCAGGCGTGACGGTGAAGCAGGAAAAGCAGCACGCCGAAACCGAGTCGAAAAACATAGCGATAAGAGCCATAACTCCCCTTCTCTTTTCCACAAGCGGCGAGTGCTGTGAGGACGCGCTCAGAAATATATCGACGGGTGGGGGGCGTGTCAGAATTTTCGAGGCACAGACCCCCTTCGACGAGTGCGACTTCATAGCGGCGGACATCAAGCGTCGCGTTATCTCGGGCGAGAGATACTCGGATATCGCCATAGTGACGAGAAATATCGACGCCTACTGCGATATACTCGACAACGCCCTGAAGCTCGCGGGCGTGCCTCACTTCATCTCTCTGAAAAGAGATATCAGCTCCCTCGAGGCTATCAAGCTCATAACCACAGCCTACGCTACGGTCTGTCGCGGCTTCAGGTCGGAGGACGTTCTGACCTATGCCAAGTGCGGTCTTTCGGGCGTGAGCCGCGATGAGCTCGACGAGTGGGAGCTGTATATCAAAAGGTGGAGCATCGACGGCAGAGGCTTCACACGCGAGGATGGCTGGAATATGAGCCCAAGGGGCTACAAGCCGCTTGACGAGGAGGATTTCATAGCCCTCGAGGGTCTTAACAGAACTCGCGATAGGATTATCGCACCCCTTCTCTCATTCGACGAGGACAGCCTTGCCGCTGCGACGGTCAGGGAGCACGCCGAGGCGCTGATGCGGCTTCTGTCGGATATCAGCCTCGAAAAATGCCTCTACGCCAGAGCTCAGGAGCTCTTTGATGCGGGCGAGGTGGAGGCGGCGGAGGAAAACGCGCGCCTGTGGCAGACTATATGCCGCTCGCTCGACACGCTTGTCAGCGTGTTAGGTGACACCCCGTGCGACAGAGACGACTTCATTTCTCAGCTCGGCGTCGTTTTCCGTGACGCGAGCATTTCAAGGCTTCCCTCTGCCAGAGAGCAGGTTACCGTCGGAGAGGCGGACACGCTCAGAATGGGCAGAAAAAGACATATCTACCTCATCGGCGTCAATCAGGGAAAATTCCCCGGAGTTGCCCGCGAAAAGTCCTACTTCACAGAGCGCGACAAGGCGTATCTCTCGGCGCTCGGTATGCCCATAGAGCCGGATATGAGGCTCAAGAGCTCAAGGGAGCTCTACTGCTTCGCCAGGGCTTTCAGCTTCCCCGACCAGAGCGTCACTCTGTCCTATCCGACGATGTCGGCGGCTATGTCGAGAGAAACTCCCGCCGAGGTTATAGGCAGAATAGTCGAGCTGGCTTCTGGCAGGGTTACCGTCAGGAAAATCAACGAGCTTCCCCTCGGCGAGCGTATCTTTTCGCCGCACAACGCCCTGATGCTATCGGGTGAGGCTTCCGACGAGGAGTACGGCGAGATAAAATGCGCGCTCATCGACCACGGACTCGCGCATACCGTCGAAATTGCCGAGGGCTCGACCAAGAACGTCTCGCTCTCGCTTTCAGCGGGGACTGTGGCTATGGTGTTCGGCGAGAACACCTACCTCTCGCAGTCGAGGCTTGACAGCTTTCTTAACTGTCCTTTCTCCTATTATTCAAAATATATTCTCTCGCTCGGCGAGGAAAGAAGAAGCGAGCTGTCGGCGGACGTTGTCGGTAGCTTCATACACTCGGTGCTCGAAAACTTTTTCTCGATAGTATGGGGCGAGCTCGGCGGTATCGAATCGGTGGGCGAGGAGGATATTGCCTCGATAGCCGAAAGAGCGTCCGAGAAGTATCTGTCGCTGATACTCGGAGGCGGGGGCGGCGCTAGAATGGAAAACGCGACCTCAAGGCTCACTCGAGCGGCGATGCCCGTTATCAAGGGGCTGTGCGAGGAGTTTTCCTCTTGTAAGTACACTCCCACCTTCTTCGAGCTTAAGACCGGCACGGGCAGACCTGACAGCCCCGACCCCATAGTTTTCGTGACACGGGACGGGGGACGCGTGATTATCAGCGGTATCGTCGACCGCGTTGACACTATGAAGGTTGGCGAGGACGTGTACGTCAGGGTTATCGACTACAAGTCGGGCTCGAAGACCTTCTCCCCCTCCGACCTGGAAAAGGGCGAGAGCCTTCAGATGTTCTTATACCTCAAGTCAATAACCGATACCAAGCGGCCCGAGTTCCTCGAGAAAATGGGCGTCGGCGAGGGGGGCGAGCTGATTCCCGCGGCGGTGATGTACGTCAAGACGAGGCTCAGCGACTCGGTTATCGACACGCACGACGAGGCGAAGGCGGAGGAGGCGGCGAAGGCGCTGTGCTCCCGCGACGGAATGCTGCTTGACGACGCGGTGAGCCTCGAGGGAATGAACGGACAGTTTCTGCCCGAGGGCGCGGACAAGCCCGACAGCAACCGCAGATACACTCGCGAGGGCTGGGCAAGGATATGCGAAACCGTCGAGAGTGTGGTGCTTGAGATAGCCGAAAATATGCGCTCCGGCGATATATCTGCAAGGCCCAAAAACCCCTCCGACTACCGTGGCACCTGCTCCTATTGTCCATACAGACCGGTGTGCAGAAGGAAATGATGCCCGACAGTGTAGGGGCAAGGGGATTTCGGAATAACCGAACGAAAAAGGCTGAGCCGTTGTTGGCTCAGCCTTAATATTATCATTAAATGGAATCTACGAAGCCTCCCACCTCATCGAAGGGAATGCCCATCACTATCGAAATCTCGGAATAGAGCAGCCTTTCCGCCTTTCTCATAGCGTTTTCGTCCGAGAGGAAGTTCTTCTTTCCCTCCTCGCCGCGTCGCTTACCTGCCTCGCGGATAGACAGTATCATTTTCATAAGCTCGCAGCGGTCGCCCGAGGCGAGCGTATGCTTGAAGCTCTCCGCCCTTCTTCTGTTGTCCGAAATCCACTCGGGCAGAGGCTCTGCCTTAGCCCTTCTGACAACCGAAATCAGCTCTCCCGAGGAGAGCAGAGGACGCATCTGAGAAACGAGAGCGGCGTTATCCGTGGGAATAAGCGTCTCCGACATAGAAGCCGCGCCAACCTCTCTGAGAACGTAGTAGCTCCGAGAGACGTCGCCAACCGAAATATCGCGCAGGTCAACTATTTCCATCACGCCGCCGGCGCCGTATACTACCCTTTCACCTATACTGTGCATGGCTCCCCCTCTCAAATGCTTTTTTAAAAAACGGCTCTGACAAGCCGCGAGGATATACAACCGTTTTCTTCCTTAAGTTATATATTCTATATATATTTTATCATATTTTAAATATTTTTGTAATTGACAATCCTGATTAAAATTCTGTTCACAAATTGTATATATTTTACAATTAACCGCCCATATACCGCGTCGTTGTGTGCATTATTGAGCAGAAAAATAGAAAAAGAGCGGGAATTGAAGGATTTCTCCCCAACTCCCACTCTCTATAATCGGGTGCCGTCACAGCGAGTCGGGACAGACCCTCAGCACCGACTCCCAAAAAGGTATCAGGCTCACCCGGAGCGCGTAGCACCGCTGTCCTTTCTTAGTACATTCCGTCCATTCCTCCGGCGCCCTGAGGCATCGGGGGCTGGGGCTCCTTCTTGTCGACCACGAGCGCCTCTGTGGTAAGCACGGTGGAGGCTATCGATGCCGCGTTCTGAAGGGCGCAGCGAGTAACCTTGGCGGGGTCAACGATGCCGTCCTCGACCATATCGCAGTATACCTCGCGGTAGGCGTCAAAGCCGTAGCCAACCTTGCCCGAATCCATAATTCTGGATATGATAACCGAGCCGTCGAGTCCCGCGTTCTCGGCAATCTGGCGCATAGGAGCGGTAAGAGCTCTCGAAACTATCTTAGCGCCCGTGCGCTCGTCGCCCTCGAGGGTGTCAACCACAGCGTCAACAGCGGGGATAACGTTGATAAGCGCTACTCCGCCGCCCGCGACGATTCCCTCCTCTACCGCCGCCTTGGTGGCGTTGAGGGCGTCCTCTATTCTGAGCTTCTTTTCCTTCATTTCAATCTCGGTAGCCGCGCCAACCTTGATAACCGCGACACCACCCGCGAGCTTCGCCAGACGCTCGAGCAGCTTTTCCTTATCGAACTCGGAGGTGGTAACCTCGAGCGCCGCTCTTATCTGACCCACTCTGTCGGCGATAGCCGCCTTGTCGCCCGCGCCGTCGACTATGATGGTGTTTTCCTTGGTAACCTTGACCTGCCTTGCTCTGCCGAGCTCTGCGAGCGATACGTCCTTGAGCTCAAGACCGAGCTCGGAGGTGATAACCTCGCCGCCTGTGAGAGTAGCTATGTCGCGGAGCATTTCCTTTCTCCTGTCGCCAAAGCCGGGAGCCTTGACCGCTACGACGGTGAAGGTGCCTCTGAGTCTGTTAAGCACGAGGGTGGTGAGAGCCTCGCCCTCGACGTCCTCTGCTATGATAAGAAGCTTTTTTCCCGACTGAACTATCTGCTCGAGAATGGGAAGAAGCTCCTGTATAGCGGAAATCTTCTTGTCTGTGATAAGAATAAGACAGTCGTCCAGAACAGCCTCCATCTTATCGGTGTTGGTAACCATATAGGGCGAGAGGTAGCCTCTGTCGAACTGCATACCCTCGACGACCTCGCTGTAGGTGTCAGCGCTTCTTGACTCCTCGACGGTTATAACTCCGTCCGAGGTAACCTTATCCATAGCGTCTGCGATGAGCTGACCTATGGTCTCGTCCCCAGCGGAAACCGCGCCGACCCTGGCAATATCAGCCGAGCCTCTGACGGTCTTAGCCTGCTTTTTCAGCTCCTCAACGGCCGCGTCAACCGCCTTGAAGATACCCTTTCTCAGCACCATAGGATTAGCGCCGGCTGTGACGTTCTTCATACCCTCGTGGATGAGCGCCTGAGCGAGCAGGGTCGCGGTTGTCGTGCCGTCGCCTGCGGCGTCGTTGGTCTTGGTAGCGACCTCGCGCACGAGCTGAGCGCCCATATTTTCGGCTCCGTCCTCCAGCTCAATCTCCTTGGCGATGGTAACGCCGTCGTTGGTTATAAGGGGAGCGCCGAATTTCTTGTCAAGCACCACGTTTCTGCCCTTGGGGCCGAGGGTTATCTTGACCGTGTCGGCGAGCTTATCCACGCCTCGAAGCAGCGCGCTTCTGGCGTCCATTCCGTATATTATATCCTTAGCCATAGTATATATACCTCTCTTTCAATTAATCCTCGACCACAGCGAGAACGTCAGCCTGACTGACAATCTGATAATCCACGCCGTCAAGCTTCACCTCGGTGCCCGAGTACTTACCTATAATAACCCTGTCGCCGACCTTCAGTGTCATGCTGACCTCCTTGCCGTCAACCAAGCCGCCGGGGCCAACAGCCACGACGAGCGATACCTGCGGCTTTTCCTGAGCGGAGCCGGGCAAAACGATGCCGCCCTTGGTTGTTTCCACAGCGTCAATCCTTCTCAGAACTACCTTATCAAATAAGGGCTTAAGCTTCATATATAATGTCCTCCTGTATATAAGCGACGTCCTGCCGCATATTATTTCATTTTATTTTAACAAAAAAATATTAAAAAATCAATACCAAGGCGGAAAATAATTCTAATCCGAGAGCGCCGCCTTGAGAGCGGCGATGATTTTTTTCTCCTCTCTTGATATTTTGACCTGCGATACTCCAAGCAGCCTTGCCACCTCGGTCTGCGAGAGGTCGCGGAAGTACCTGAGCGCCACAATCCGTCTGTGGAAGGGCGAGAGCCCCTCGATAGCCACCCTGAGAGCCAGCCTGTCGCACAGGGGTACAGACTCCTCGTCGGCTATAAGCGCGCCAAGGGTAACGCCGTCGTCCTCCCCCGTGGGTGACTCGTCGAGCGAGCGCACGGGAAGCTCGGAAAACAGAGCTGACGCCGCGTCCTGCGGCGTAACGCCAACCGCCTCGGCTATGCTGACAATATCGCACCTCTCGCCCGCCGAGAGCCGCCTCTCGCGCTCCTTATTCAGTATAGCGCTGAGCCTTTTCTGCTCGCGTGAGACCTTGATTATTCCGTCGTCGCGCAGAAATCTGCGTATTTCGCCGAAGATAAGCGGCACAGCGTAGGTCGAAAAGGCGCATCCGCGCTCGGTATCGAAGGTTTTTATAGCCTTGACCAGACCGACGACTCCGCACTCAACTATCTCCTCGGGGTCCCTGCCCCTGTCGTAGAAGCGGGCGGCAATATTATATACCAGGGGCATATTGAGCGTCACGAGCTCCTCTCCTGCCTCGGCGTCGCCCGCCCTGAACCTTCTTATAAGCTCAGGGTTCCTGTCATAGCCGCACTTAACCTCAGTCGCATCCTTCATCATCACCTGCCGGGGCGAGAAATTTTCGCATCAGAACCGTCGTACCCCGTCCAACCCGCGACTTAACGGTGAGAAGGTCGGTGAAGCTCTGCATAACGAGAAAGCCCATTCCACATCGCTCAAGGCTGTCGCCCGTGGTGTAGGCGGGTGACATAGCGAGGGCGACGTCGGCTATTCCGCAGCCGTTGTCCGACACCTCCACGCTCACCTCTCTGGTGTTATATAGCCTTGCCGATATGTAGACGAATGACGAGGACTTATCCTCCTTTTCCTTATATGCGTGCACTATCGAGTTGGTTACCGCCTCGCTGACGGCGCATCTCAGGTCTGCCAGCTCCTCAACCGTGGGATTGAGCTCCGCGACGAAGGCGGATACCGCCGTCCTCGCCACCTGCGCGTTGGTGGATATAGCGGGAAGCCTGAGCTTCATTTCATTGAGTATTTTTTTCATCTAGACCTCCTTTGGCAAGACGGTGATATTAGCCACTCTGTCAACTCCCGAGAGAGTTATAAGCCGCAGAATTCCCGCGCTCATTCCTATAAGATACACCGAGCAGCCGACAGCCCCTGCCGCCTCTGCCCTGCCAAGTATGAGCGCAAGCCCCGAGCTGTCCATGAATCCCACCTCGGAAAAATCCAAAAACAGACTCCTCGGTCGCTCCAGAAACAGCCGCCTGTCAATCGCCTCGCGCACCTCTCGGGCGCTGTGGTGGTCGAGCTCGCATTTTATCATAGCGTACAGTCTTCCTCTGTCGGTGCTAAAGCTTACCTTTTCCATTTTCCTCACTCCTTTTTTCACCCTTTCGGAATGAGTATAGCACGCGCGCCGTGAGGAAATTTGTCAGACTGTGCGACGGGAAAAGTTTTTTTCGTCAGTCAAGCAGGTGCAGCTTTCTCGCTATTCCCAGCTTGATAAGGCTCTTTTCCCTCTTATAAGTGTTCTCGGAGAGATTTTCTATCCCCGAGTGGTAGTAGCCTACCCCCTTTCCAATATCTCTGATATACTGCTCCGCAGAGGCTCCGCCCGCCACCTCGCACGCCGCCTCCAATATACGGCAGTTGAGGTACTTATACTCCATTCTGACGCGGCGCGACATTTCCTCGCTCCCGAGCACGCGCTCCCTCTCATCAAAGTCAAGACACAGCGCCACCACCAGCTTGTCGAGCGAGGGTCTGTACTCTCTTATACCGAGTAACGACATAGCCTGTCCTCCAATTCTCCCGACAGGGCGCTCAGCGTGCCGAAAAGCTCCCTCATTCGCTCAACACCCGACGAGGCGAGAGCAAGCGATCCCTCAAGCTCTCTGCACGGAGCCTCCCCCAAGCAGCACACGGAGTCAAGAGCGTCGGACACCAGCTCGGGTATGCACACTCCGTCGTCAAGCGAGCTTATACTCCGAAAAAGCTCGCCCATCAGTATTTCCACCTGCCCCACGGTTCTGAAGCTCTCACCCGGGACAGAGCGTCTTGTTAGCTGTGACATTAAAGCACTTCCTTTCTGAATATTTAATGAGCCTGCGCCCTCGCCGAGGAGCGAGAGTGGATGGCGCGACACCGAGCGACCGGACAAAAACGGGGCGAGTCTGCCTTGCCGCCCGACAACGGAGCTTTTCTCCGTCCTCGATAATATTGTACCCCCCGTTTTTGGGGCAGTCAAGGAGCTTATTTTGTCGAAATGTCGTTTTATGGCTATTTGTCAGCCCATTTTCTCTGTCGGCAGGGTAATTTCGGGGCAGAAGCTGTATTTTTTTTTGGTACTCTGTCGACACACCGCGCGCCAATCGTCAAAAACGGAGAAAACCCGACCCGCGTCGACCGAGAGAATAATCGAGCGAGAGAAAAAGCGGGAGAATTTAGTCGCTCTCAGAGGAAATAATACGATAAGAGGAAGGAGTGTCCGAGGGGGCTGACGTATCCACGAGAGAAGCCCTCGACAAGCAGCTCAAGCGCTTAGGTGGCGCCGAAATAAATTAACCAATACACCAAAAGCGCGCGGAGATTTTCCGCGCGCTTTTTCCTTTCCCCTCGCGACAGGCGAGCGGTTACATATATCTTCTAAGCTTGTCGATAGCGCCCTTTTCGAGCCTTGAGACCTGCGCCTGACTTATTCCTATCTCGGCGGCGATTTCCATCTGTGTTTTTCCCTTGTAGTAGCGCATATTGACAATGCTCCTCTCCCTCTCGTTGAGCTTTCCGAGGGCTTCCTTCAGCGATATGCTCTCGACCCAGCTCTCGTCGGGGTCCTCGCTGTCGGCGAGCTTGTCAATGACGAACATCTTGTCCTCGCCGTCTCCCCACACGCTGTCAAAAAGAGATATGGGCTCGACTATCGCCTCCATCGCCTCTCCGACCTGCCTTTCGGTGACCTCGAGTCTTTTCGCGAGCTCGGTTATGGTGGCGTCCCTGCCCTCCCTTCTTGAAATCTCCTCCTTTTCCTGCAGGGCTCTGTAAGCGAGGTCGCGCACCGAGCGCGATACCCTCACTGCGTTATTATCTCTCTGATACCTGCGCAGCTCGCCTATTATCATCGGCACGGCGTAGGTGGAAAATCTGACGTCCATATCGAGATTGAAGTTGTCGATAGCCTTGATAAGCCCCACGCACCCGACCTGGAACAAATCGTCAGCGGAGTCGCGCTTTGGATTAAACCTTCCGCTGACCGACAGCACAAGCCTCAGGTTACCGAGTATCATTTCCTCTCTGGCTTTGGTGTCTCCCGCGCGGGCTCTTTTCAGAAGCTCTCTTTTTTTCTCCTCGGTGAGCGTTTTCAGCTGCGAGGTGTCGACACCGCATATTTCAACCTTATTCATTTTTTCTCCCTTTTTCGTCCTTTGAGGGCACGCGCCCTGTGTCTAGTATTGCCGACGGGGGAAAAATTTACACGCTTAATTTGTTTTTTTGGCGGCTTGCATTTAGTGTGGCGGTGTGGTAGAATATATAAATAATGCAGAATGCATAATGCAGAATGCAGAATGAAGAATTGAAAATGAAAGGAAAAGATATGAATATAAAGGGACTTCAGAAGCTGACTCTGCTCGACTTTCCCGGGAAGGTCGCCTGCACGGTTTTTCTCGGCGGGTGCAACATGCGCTGCCCCTTCTGTCACAACGCGACGCTGGTGCTCGGCTACGGGGGCGAGGATATATCCGAGGAGGAATTCTTCTCCTTTCTTGAAAAAAGGCGCGGAAGACTCGAGGGCGTATGTATCAGCGGCGGCGAGCCAACGCTTTCGCCCGCGCTACCCGAATTTATCCGTAGGATACGCTCGCTCGGCTACGCTGTGAAGCTCGACACCAACGGTCTTTCTCCCGATATGCTCGAAGGACTGCTCCGCGAGGGGCTTGTTGACTACGTCGCTATGGATATCAAGTCCTCCCGCGAGGGCTACGCCAAGGCATCGGGCGTACCCGATATAGACCTTACGAAAATCGAAAAAAGCGCCGCTCTTCTGATGAAGTCAAATACCCCATACGAGTTCAGAACGACGGTGGTTCGCGAGCTGCACGACGAGGTGGATATGGTCAGAATAGGCGAGTGGCTCTCGGGCGCGAAAAATTATTTTCTCCAGAGCTTTCTCGACTCGGGCGAGCTGATTTCGGACGGTCTTCACGGATATGACAAAAAGGAGATGGAGCATTTGTTGAAACTGCTGAAAGTGAAAATTCCCTCTGCCAAAATTCGAGGCTGAAAATACTACATATTGTAGAAATTTATCAAAATTTATCAATATTTTGTGTTTTTGTCTTGACAAGACACCCCTTAGTGTTGTATAATCAATGCACACGCCCGAGGGGTGTTTTTTTCGTCTTATATAGGAAATAATTAAAAATATATAATCTTAACGGAGGACAAAAATGTACGCAGTACTAAAGCGTGACGGCAAGATAGTCACCTTCGATATTTCGAAGATAACGGAAGCGATAAGACTCGCCTTCGAGGCGACCGAAACCGACTACAACCAGGATATTATAGATTTTCTGGCGCTCAAGGTTACAGCAGATTTCAAGGACAAGATAGTCGACCATCATATATCGGTCGAGGATATACAGGACAGCGTTGAGAAGGTGCTCATTCAGGCGGGCTACGATGAGGTTGCCAAGGCGTACATTCTCTACCGCCGCCAGCACGAGAAATTGAGGAATATGTCCTCGACGGTACTCAACTACAAGGAAATCGTCGACAACTACGTTAAGGTTGCCGACTGGAGAGTCAAGGAAAACTCGACGGTTACCTACTCCGTCGGCGGACTTATCCTTTCGAACTCGGGCGCCATAACCGCTAACTATTGGCTCTCCGAGGTGTACGACGACGAGATTGCCAACGCGCACAGAAACGCGGAAATACACATCCACGACCTGTCGATGCTGACGGGCTACTGCGCGGGCTGGTCCTTGAAGCAGCTTATCAAGGAGGGTCTTGGCGGCGTGACGGGAAAGATTACCTCCGCCCCCGCGAAGCACCTGGCGACCCTGTGCAACCAGATGGTTAACTTCCTCGGAATTATGCAGAACGAGTGGGCGGGAGCGCAGGCATTCTCCTCCTTCGACACCTATCTCGCTCCCTTCGTCAAGGCGGACAACCTCTCCTACGACGCTGTTAAAAAGTGCATTGAGTCCTTCATCTACGGCGTCAACACTCCTTCGAGATGGGGAACTCAGGCTCCCTTCTCCAACATCACCCTCGACTGGACGGTCCCCGCTGACCTCGCGGAGATGAACGCCATAGTCGGCGGCAAGGAGATGGACTTCAAGTACAAGGACTGCAAGCACGAGATGGATATGGTCAACCGCGCCTTTATCGAAACTATGATTGAGGGCGATGCCAACGGCAGAGGCTTCCAGTACCCCATTCCCACCTATTCAATCACCCGCGACTTCGACTGGTCTGAAACCGAGAGCAACAAGCTTCTCTTCGAGATGACGGCGAAGTACGGAACACCCTATTTCTCCAACTATATCAACTCTGATATGGAGCCCAGCGACGTGCGCTCCATGTGCTGTCGCCTTCGCCTTGACCTGAGAGAGCTCAGAAAGAAGTCGGGCGGCTTCTTCGGCAGCGGCGAGTCGACAGGCTCTATCGGCGTTGTGACGATAAATATGCCGAGAATTGCCTACCTTGCCAGCGACGAGGCGGACTTCTACAAGCGTCTTGACAGGCTGATGGACATTTCTGCGCGCTCGCTGAAGATTAAGCGCGACGTTATCACCAAGCTTCTCTCCGAGGGACTCTACCCCTACACCAAGAGATATCTCGGCACCTTCGCCAATCACTTCTCGACCATAGGTCTTGTCGGTATGAACGAGGCGGGACTCAACGCCAAGTGGCTGAGAAAGGATATGACTCACGCCGAGACGCGCGAGTTCACCAAGGCGGTGCTCAATCATATGCGCGAGCGCCTCTCCGACTATCAGGAGCAGTACGGCGACCTCTACAACCTCGAGGCGACCCCCGCAGAGTCCACGTCCTACCGTCTGGCTAAGCACGACAGAAAGTTCTATCCCGACATTATCACCGCGTCCGACAAGGCAGACGCTACCCCCTACTACACCAACTCCAGCCACCTTCCCGTTGGCTACACCGACGATATTTTCGAGGCTCTGGATATGCAGGACGAGCTGCACCCGCTATACACCTCGGGTACGGTATTCCACGCCTTCCTCGGCGAGAAGCTGCCCGATTGGCGCAGCGCGGCAACCCTTGTCCGTACCATAGCCGAGCATTACAGGCTTCCCTACTACTCCATCTCCCCCACCTATTCGGTATGTAAGAACCACGGCTATCTCGCAGGCGAGCAGTTCATCTGCCCCGAGTGCGGAGAAAAGACCGAGGTGTACAGCCGTATCACAGGCTACTACCGCCCCGTCCAGAACTGGAACGACGGAAAGGCTGAGGAGTACAAGTCGAGAAAGGTATACTCTCAGGAAAAGGCAGAGAGAAAGCAGCCTCTCACCGACGAGGAAAGAGCGGAAAAATTCGGCGAGGACACAGCAGAGGCTAAGGTTGAGCCCACACGCACCCTGCTCTTCACCACGGCGACCTGCCCCAACTGCAAGGTAGCGAAAATGCTGCTCGACAAGGCGGGAATAGAGTACGAAACCCTCCTTGCCAACGAGAACCTCGAGCTTGTCAGCTCCTTCGAAATCAAGCAGGCACCCACCCTCGTTCTCACCGACGGCAAGTCCTACACGAAATACGTAGGCACCTCTGAAATCAAGAAATACATTGAAAATTGACAGTTGGAAATGGAAAACCCAAAATAACTCCACCCCGAGCCGCTCTTCTTGAGCGGCTCGTTATCCCTCACCCGTCAGAGTGAGCCCGAACACCCCGAAAGGAAAAGAAAATGTACGATATTATAGTTATAGGCGCGGGTCCTGCGGGACTTACCGCCGCCATATATGCAAGAAGGGCGGAAAAAAGCGTCCTTATCATAGAAAAAGGAAGCTTCGGCGGACAGATTACCCACTCGCCGAGGGTAGAAAACTACCCCGGATTTCCCGTGCTTTCGGGAATTGAGCTCGGGGACAGGCTATTCGAGCACGCGACATCGCTGGGCGCAGATATTGAGCTCGACACCGTCACGGGAATAAGGCAGGGCGAGAGCTCGCTTACCGTGGTATGCGAGGGGGGAGAATTCTCCGCTCTGTCGGTCATTATAGCCACGGGCACAAGACACAGAGCGCTCGGCATCGATGGCGAGGAGGACTTCATCGGCGAGGGCATCTCCTACTGCGCGGTCTGCGACGGAGCGTTCTACAAGGGGAAAAGCGTAGCCGTTATCGGCGGCGGAAACTCAGCGCTCCAGGAAGCAGTCCTGCTCAGCGAGAGCTGTGAGAGCGTTACCCTTGTTCAAAATCTTCCCTACCTTACAGGCGAGAGCTCCCTTGTGGCGATACTTGACGGAAGAGATAACGTCAGCGTCATAACCTCGGCGACGGTCAAGTCTATTCTCTCCGAGGGGGGAGAGTTCCGAGGAATAACCCTCAACACCAAGGAGGGCGAAAGAGAGCTTGCCGTCGACGGAATGTTCGTCGCTATCGGTCAGATACCCGAGTGCGAGGCTTTTTCGGGAGTTGTTTCGCTAAGTGAGCACGGCTATATCGAAGCGGGCGAGGACTGTATTCCCGCGTCAGCCATAAGAGGAGTCTTCGTCGCGGGCGACTGCCGCACCAAGTCTATACGCCAGGTTACCACCGCTACCTCCGACGGAGCCATAGCCGCTCTCGCCGCTGTGAGATATATAGACTTGGAAGTACACCGATAGTTTTTCCGGGGGGAGAAATCCCCCCTTTTTTATTCACCCGAGCCTATCCCCAGGTCCTCGAATATCCATTTTTTCAGCGTCCTGAAGTGGCTGAAAACATACTTGCCAGCGGTTAGCGTTAAAAGATAGTTTTCAAGCCTCATAACGTACATGTTGAACATATCCTCGTTAACCATCCTTCTCAGCTCCTGATGCTGCCACACGGTCAGACATACGCTTCTCAACTTACCAAACCGAAGCACAACGTTCTTAACAAAATCGCTTTTCCCCTTTTCTGCGCTCACGGGCGCGTTAGCTGAAGGGGGTGTTGTTGTATTATTAGTATTTTCTATTGTATTATTGGGTGCAGAAATTGCACTCTCGGAGCGCAGATTTTTCCCGTCCTGTGTCAAAGTTTTGGCTCTGTCGAAACGTAACTCGTCCTTGTCGATTTTTTCCAGAGCCATCGTGTTGATAATGTATATATTCTTTTTTCCCTGCTTCGAGCGGACTATCAAATCCATTTTTTCAAGCTCTCCTATGGCAGATACCACCGTCCTTTTCGAATAACCGGTCAGCTCCACCAGATACTCCTGAGAGCCATAGAAGCCGCCACTTCCGTACTCGTAGAAGGAATAGATAACCGCGTATATCAGAAGCTTGCCGCCTGATAGCCCGAGGGCAGAGGTCATGAAGCCATATATCCGAAAGTTGTAGTTATAATTCGTTTTCATTTTCACCTCAAGAATTGATTTTCAACCTCATTATAGCCTATATAGAGCCCTCTGTAAGTACAATGGGGTTACAAAATCAAGGCTCGAAAGAGCGAAAATGTTGTGCAGGGTGCACAATGTTTTAATGCGGAATTCAGAATGCAGAATGCAGAATTGAAGGTTGAAAATTGAAAATGAATATACCGCGCGAAAAAAGAAAAAAGAGGGTTTTTAGCCCTCTTTTTATCTGAAAAATGAGCACGGCACGGTATCAGCCGAGAAGCTCGTCAACCGTCACTCCGAATACCTGAGAAAGCGCCTTCAACTCTATATCGGTGACGAAGCGCTTCCCGCTCTCTATTCTCTGAATAGCATTTTTATCGACGTCTATTCCCAAGAGCTGCAGCTTGTCTGCGAGCGCCCTCTGAGAAAGCCTTGTCGGATAACCAAGACGAAGCTCGCGGATTTTCTTGCCGCACAGGTTATTAGCTCCGTTTTTCTTGTTTTTGAACATATTCTCTCCCTCTTTTGACATTCAGTGATTGACAAACCTATTATAATGTGTTACAATAACAATGTTGACATTCACTGAGTGTCATTTTACATTTATCGAGTAAGAGCTTACAGAGGGAAAGGCTATGAAAGAAAAAATCGGAGTATTGAAGGATATAGACAAGCTCGGAAGAATTGTAATTCCAAAGGAATATAGAGAGCGGCTTAGATTAGATACGAGAGTCGAGCTCGTGCTGACAACAGACGGCGTGCTCATTCGCAACCCGGAATATTCTCTGATAAAGATTATAACGAGCGGGGACGATATAGATATTCCCGCCGACAAAAGAAAGAAAAAAGAGGGCTAAAAGCCCTCTTTTTCATATGAATTATTCCGTCAGCGAGCGATTTCGCTCTCGGGGCAGCTCCTCAACCGTGGATTTTCAGTCAGGCTATATAGCTTCGCCCTTGCCGTTGAATAACGGGAGCTTTTCGAGGAAGATAATATCCTCTCTCTCGGTGGCGTCGCCCTCGGCGAGAACAGCCATTTTTCCGACTATATTTCCGCCAGCCTGTCTGACAAGGTTTTCAAGCGAGAGAAGCGAGCCTCCCGTTGAGATAACGTCGTCGACGATAAGCACTCTCTTTCCCTTCATATATTCCGCATCGGCTCCGTCTATGTAGAGAGTCTGCTTGGCAGAGGTGGTTATCGACTGCGTTTCGCACTTGACAACGTCCTTCATATATAGCTTCACCGACTTTCTCGCGAGCACCCAGCGGTTCTTTCCCGACAGGCGACACATCTCATATCCGAGGGGGATACCCTTGGACTCAGCGGTGATAAGAACGTCGTGCTCGGGAGCCTTTTCAAGAAGCGCCGCCGCGCACCTCTCCGTGAGCTCAACGTCGCCGAAAAGTATGAATGCTCCTATGTATAGGTCATCCGCGATAGGACAGAGAGGCAAATCTCTCTCAAGTCCCGCAACCTTCAATCTGTATACCATAATAGCTCCTTAATATATGTCTTACAGATACAGTATACTATAACGGTTTCGGTTTTTCAAGTGAAAGTTGAAAATTTATAGATAAAAATCGTGTCCGCCGATGGTATATGCGTACGGTCTGTTGTTTTCAATCCAATGGGCGTGCGCTGTTCTCGGATTGTGGAAATACATAGCGTTGTCCGAGAGGCTCGTTCCCTCCAGGCATATCATAGCGGCGAGTCTTGAAGTATATGACGGGGTGTTATATATAGTACCGTTCGCCACGGGGCTGAACTGAACGCCGTAGCGCCTGTCAAAGATAACGCCCCATATCGTGTTCGGAAAGGCTGAGGAGCGCACTCGGTTGAGTATAACGTCACCGACGGCTATCTGTCCGAGAAGGCTCTCGCCGCCCGCCTCCGCCATTATAATTCTCGAGAGCCAGAGCACCTCGTCCTCTCGGTAGTAGCTTGAAGCCGATTTCAAGGGGCTATACGTGCCTGTGACTGTGAGGCTTGTGCCCGAGACGGAAAACCGCAGCCCAAAAGCCTTGGTCAGCGATGAGGCGGGGACGTACATTCTGCCGCTCGACATTATAACGTTCGGCGAAAAGGCGAAGAGGGGTCTATCGTTGGCATAGGTAACGAATCCGCCGTCCGTCGCGCTAAGCTGCAGTCCCCTGCCCGTCACGGTCATAGTTCTTGTAGCTGAGTTATAGGACGCGGAGAGCCCGAGGGCTGTCGCTGTCGCGCGCAGGGGCAGATATGTAATTCCATTCATCACAAGTCCCGCCTCGGATAGCGTCCTTCCGTTAACCTTAGTTGTCAATCTCGTGTGAGCCCACACGCTTTTATTTGACACGGATGGTAGCTTGTAGGTCAATTTCGCTCTTTCCCCGAGGCTTCTCTGAGTCAGGCTCGCACCCTCAGCGCCCACCGTATCACTTCTATAAGCCGCCCCAACCGAGAGCGGAGTTATGGCTATCGCCGCGGCGAGCGCCACAGAGCATATAGCGGGGGTTATGCTTTTCTTGTTCTCTTGTTTTCTTCTCTTAATTTTCTTGTACCTCCTGTGCTTTTTCGGGAGAGGTTCTCCCTCGGATATTTTAACACAGGACACCCTCCGCTGGCAACGCCAAATGTATGGAAAAAAATCCAGAATAATGCAACACGGGTCACACTCATTCCGGATTTTTCCACTTTCGTTTTTTCAATTTTCAATCTTCAATTCTGCATTCTGCATTCTGCATTCTTAATTCTGCATTATCTTACAGCACCTTGGACAAAAACTCCTTAAGCCTTGGGTGCTTGGGATTTCCGAAGACCTCGGCGGGCGCGCCCTCCTCGGCTATAATTCCCTCGTCGACGAACAGCACTCTGTCGGCTACCTCGCGAGCGAAGCCCATCTCGTGCGTTACTATAACCATCGTCATTCCCTCCCCTGCGAGCTGCTTCATCAAATCAAGCACCTCGCCTATCATCTCGGGGTCGAGCGCGCTCGTCGGCTCGTCGAAAAGAATAACGTCGGGATTCATAGCCAGCGCCCTGACGATAGCTATACGCTGCTTCTGTCCGCCCGAGAGAGTCGAGGGATAGACGTCCGCCTTGTCGGCAAGCCCTATCCTTTCAAGCAGCTCCATAGCCTTCGCCTCAGCTGCTGCTCTGGCCTCCTTCCCCATTCCCTTGTACATTCCCGTCTTGATAGGCGCGAGGGTAATGTTATCCTTAACCGTCATATTGTTAAATAGATTGAACTGCTGGAAAACCATTCCCATTTTCCTTCTGGCAAGATTTATATCAATAGAGTTTTCCTTATATATCTTCTTGATTTTTCCCTTGTATTCCTTGCCCTCAGCGATGGAGAATTTCTCATTGAGAAGGTCCTCCTCTCTTATCTTGGCTATGGCGGCGTCGCGCTCAAGTCCCTCGCCTATAAGCTTCTTATAGGTGTTCGACGCCTCGATAACCTCCTCGTGCAGATATGGGTCGACAGGAGTCAGCAGTCTGCCCTCCATCCACACCTCGCCGAAGGTGGGAGCTTCAAGAAGGTTCATACAACGAAGCAGGGTGGATTTTCCCGAGCCCGAGGCGCCTATTATAGCGACAACCTCGCCTTTTTTTATCTCGGTCGACACGCCCGAGAGAACCTTCAGCTTGCCAAAATTCTTAAATATATTCTTAATCTCAATCATGCTTCATTTTCCTTTCAACGAACGCCATAATCTTGGACAACGAATAAGTGAGAACGAAGTATATTATACCGATAACTATATAAGCTGGGAATGCGTTGTAGTTAACCGATTTAATCTCGTCGTACTTGGTCATAAGCTCGCCAACCGCGAAGGTCGAGGCAAGCGAGGTCTCCTTGATAACCGTTATAAACTCGTTTCCAAGCGCGGGAAGAATGTTTTTGACCGCCTGAGGCAGAACTATCTGCGTCATCGTGGTGAATCCCGAGAGACCAAGGCTTCTCGCCGCCTCGGTCTGTCCCTTGTCGACCGCCTGAATGCCCGAGCGGATTATCTCCGAAACGTACGCCGCGCTGTTAATCACCAGCACGATAGCGACCATAACGAAATAGTCGTTAAGAAAATCCGGTCTTACCTCCTTCGGCACGACCATAGGAATACCGAACACACCGATATAGAGCTGAAGAAGCATAGGTGTTCCGCGAACCACCTCTACGACAGCGCCGACCGCCCAGGAGAGCGGCTTGAATTTTGACATACGGCCAAAGGCGAGAAAAGCACCTATTATAGTACCGAAAAACAAGGCTATAAGGGAGAGATATATAGTGTTTTTGACACCCTCGAATATCAGAATTTTCCAATATTGACTGAATATCTTCCACATTCCTTGAAAAAGCTCAGATAAAGTCAAGAATTTATTCCTCCAAAAATTTATTTATAACATAACACTACCGCCACGATAGCTCGAGGCGGTAATGCATCATTTTTTTATCAGTCTTCCTGATTCTTGTACTCATTGAGGAACTTGAGATAAGGAACCTTGAGCGCCGCGTCCTCATCGGTAACGGTGCCCGTGCCCTCGAGTCCGCCCTCGCCGATGTAGTTGCCGTTGTCGTCATATCCGGACTCATCAAGAGTGGAAATACCTGCCAGAACAGTGCACGCCTCGTACCAGGAGTCGTAGAGATTGGCAGCCTTAGCCTTATCCAAAGCCGCGTTAACCTTCGCGAGAAGGTCGCTGTCACTCTTGTTGAGCAGGATAACGTTGTTCTTGTACAGGTCGTCAACCACGAAGTCGAAGCCCGCGAAGTCAACCTTGCCCTCCTCGCTGATGAAGGCGTCTCCGTTGCCCTTAGCAACTGCAAGCGCGTCTATCTGACCGTTGATAAGCGCGAGGTAAGCGTCGTTGAGGTTCTTGTAGTTCTGAATGGTAGCGCCGGGAAGCTGCTCCTTAGCGAGAACGTCCTGCAGGGACGCGGTCTGAGCGCCTACCTTGAGACCCTTGAAGGAGTCTGCCGTGGTGTACTTGCCTGCGTTTTCCTTAGATACGATAATGGTCTGCTCCGTCTCGTTCTCACCTGCCTTGTACCAATCGGAGATGAGATAGGTTTCAGCGCGGTCGGGAGTCCAGGAGAAGCCCGAAACACCGAGGTCAACAGCGCCTGTCTCGACTGCCATAAGGACTGCGTCGAAGGACATAGGCTTGAGCTCAACCTTCATACCAAGCTCCTTAGCTATATAGTAGATAAGGAGAATATCGAAGCCGACGTACTTGTCGTCGCCGGTCTGGGATGCATCAACGAACTCCATAGGAGCGAAATCAGGCGAGAACGCCACGGTAAGTGTGGGAACGCCATCGTTATCAGGCTTGCAGGATGCAAGTGTGAATACCGAAAGCGCGAGCAGCGCTACTGCAAGTATAGCTGAAATTATCTTTTTCATTTTCTTTTCCTCTTTTCCCCGAGGGTGTCGGGCTGTGTTTCTGTGATGGCATAATTATACAGCCGAGAATGAATAAAGTCAAGCGATTTTTGAAAAATAATTCATTTTTGGTGCATTTTTATTCATTGACAACAGAAAGCATCGTGGTTTTGTGCAGACTGCACAATTCAGGGTGGAAGGATTAGTATATAGGAAAGCTGCGGATAACTCCGAAAAAAGCTTTAAAATCTCTTGATTTCTGCACTATTTTGATATAAATTTATAGCTTGCGCGCGAAATTCTAAAATATTTTCGGGTTTTCGCTTTTTTCCCTATCTATCTTTCGAAATAAGCGGAAATACCGACTCACAGCCGCCGAAAGCCCCATTTTTCGACGAATATTCGCATATTCTAGTGCATAATTATGCATTTATTCATTCCGGTGTCAAGCCCCCACCTTTCTTCTGAGAGGAGCAATTAGTGGTGCGACGCTTATTGACAAAGGGCGCGCAAGGTGCTAAAATATCCAAGAAAGAATTAAAATGAAGGGAGACAGGATATGATAGCGCTGTCAACCAACAATATCCGTCTTTCCTTCGGGGCGGAGGATATTCTGAGGGGCATCTCCTTTTCGCTGAACGACGGCGAGAGGGTTGGAATCATCGGAGTCAACGGAGCGGGAAAGACCTCGCTTTTCAAAATTATATCGGGAAATCTCGAGGCAACCTCTGGCGAGGTATATATCCAGAAGGGGCATACCGTCGGTATGCTGGAGCAGAATCCGAGCCTGACGGCTCTTCCCGCGGAGCTCTCCTGCCTTGAATATATGTACACCGCCTTTCCCTCTCTTCTCTCTATGGAGCGGGAAATAGCGAGAACCGAGGCGGAGCTTACCGAGGCGGCGGCAGGCAGGGGCGACGTTATGCGCCTGTCGGAGAGGCTGAATGAGGAAAACCGCGCCTTCGCCGAGGCAGGCGGCCTTGAATTCCGCTCGCGCTGTCGCGGTATGCTGCTGAGGCTCGGGTTCGACGACGCCTTAATCAATCAAAGAATAAAAACACTATCGGGCGGACAGTACACGAGGCTCGCTCTGGCAAGGCTTCTCGCGACCGAGCCGGATATACTTATGCTCGACGAGCCTACGAACCATCTGGACGTGGACGCGCTAGAATGGCTGGAGGGCTACCTTTCCACCTATCGGGGAACCGTGCTCATCATCTCGCACGACCGCTATTTCCTCGACCGCACCACCCAGAAGACGCTCTGGCTGCGCTACGGCGAGGCGAGGCTCTACCACGGCTCCTACACCGCCTGCAAGGAGCAGCAGCAGAGGGAGGCGGCTGAGAAGGAAAAGCGCTACAAGGAGCAGCAGAAAGAGATAGCGAAAATTCGCGCCAATATAGAATTTCAGCGCAGGTGCAACCGCGAGCACAACTTCGTGACGATACGCTCGAAGGAAAAGCAGCTCGCGAGAATGGAGAAAATAGAGCTCGAGCCGAGGGACGAGAGGAGCATCAGAATGTCCTTTTCCGCAGAGGAGGAGAGCGCGGGCGACGTGCTCGCCTTAGACGAGGTTTCCTTCTCATACGGCGAGCGACCTCTGATTGACAAGCTTTCCTTTCTAATAAGACGCGGCGAGCGCGTTATGGTGCTCGGACCTAACGGATGCGGAAAATCCACCCTGATGCGCCTTATCAATTTCGCCCTCACGCCAAGGAGCGGAAGAATTACCCTCGGGTACAACATCAAGATAGGCTACTACGACCAGGAGCTGCGCGGACTGAATGAGAAAAACACCGTTTTCTCTGAGATGAGAGAGGAATACCCCGACCGTCCCGACGTGGAGCTCAGGGGAACTCTCGCGCTCTTCCTTTTCGGCGCGGAGGATATTGACAAGCCCATATCAACCCTCTCGGGCGGCGAGCGCGCGAGACTGTCCTTGGCTAAGCTGATGCTGAAGAAGGTCAACCTTCTTATAATGGACGAGCCCACCAACCACCTTGACATAGGCTCAAGGGAGGCGCTCGAGGACGCGCTGATAGCCTTTCCCGGTACTATCGTAGCCGTGTCGCACGACAGATATTTTATCAACAGGATAGCCACGAGAATTATCGAGCTCGCTCCCCTCACAGACAGAGGTATGTACGACTATCCTCTGGAGGAGGACGACGACGCCTTCGCCGAATATATGAGAAAAAGAAGCGCGCGCGGAAGCGTCACTCCCGTCACCGTCGAGAAAAAGAGCGAGAGCGGCAAGGCGGAGTATGAGGAAAAGAAGCGCGAGAACGCGAAAAGACGCGCCGACGAGAAAAGACTCAGGCGCGCGGAGCAGAGGATAGCAGAGCTTGAGGCTGAGCTTGCCGCGCTCGAGGAGGAGCTCTTCGGCCCTGCGGCGACCGACTACGTCAGAGCGGCAGAGATTGACAGGCGAAGGAGCGAGATAGAGGAAGAGCTGCTGCTTCTCTATGAAATAGTGATGGACTGACAGGTAGCTGTTATCTGTCCTGACTATATCCGACCGAATTATAGATTAACCAAGTCTTGCGTGCCACACATACCGAAAGGGTATGCTGTCCGGCGACACAGGCGCCCGCGCGAGTATTTTCGCGCATATTTGGGGGCTCCCTCGGGGGCTCCTTTTTTAGTTATTCTGCACATATTTTCCGCCCGAAGTCGCCGATTATTTGGAACCCCCTTGTACTTACAGGGGGCTTTTTTTCGTTTAGAATAGAGCTACCAAGGGGGCTCGAGACCTCTTGGCAACGATAAGAGAGGACCAAATGAAGAAGAAACCAAAGTACACAACCGACCTGCCGAGAAGGATATACACCTACTTCGCCACCTACTCGGGACAGGGCGCGCCGAGTCTTTCCAAATTCGCCAGAGAGGCGGGGATAACCGTTGAGGATATTCGCCGCTTCAGAGAGAGACACAGAGAATTTGACAGAGCTATCGCCGAGTGCAACGAAATCCGAAGAGATTATCTTATAGACAACGCGTTGGCAAGAAAACAGGACGGAGCTCTGACGAAATTTCTCCTCTGCTGTGAGTTTGGAATGGGCGAGGACGCCCCCGACGAGGATGCAAGGCGGCTGGAGGTTACCCTGGAGGTGATAGACGAATGAAGCTGAATCTGAGTGTAACCCGAAAGCAGCGCGCCTTCATAGACGCGAGGGAGGACGAGGTCCTTTTCGGTGGGGCGGCGGGCGGAGGAAAATCCTACGGGCAGGTGGTGGACGCACTGCTGTTCGCCCTCAGGTATCCGAAGTCAAAGCAGCTTATCCTCAGGCGTACCTACGCCGAGCTTGACAAGTCGCTCATCCGAGTAGCCCTGGCGCTCTATCCGAGAGAAATCTTCACCCTTAATTCCTCAAGCCACACGGGCAGGTTCAAGAACGGCTCCTGCATTGACTTTGGCTACTGCGCTCAGGAAAACGACGTGTATCAGTATCAGTCCGCGGAGTATGACGTCATTCGCTTCGACGAGCTGACACACTTCACCAGAATGCAATATCTGTATCTGCTATCGAGAGTCAGGGGCGCCAACGACTTTCCCAAGCAGATTAAGTCCTCGACCAACCCGGGCGGCATCGGACACAGCTGGGTGAAGGAGAGATTCGTCGACCCCGCGCCAAGCGGCGAGCCCTTTCTTGACGAGAGGGGCTCGGGGAGAATCTTCATTCCCGCATATCTTGACGACAATCACTTCCTGAACGCCAAGGACCCCGACTACCGACGCCGCCTCGAATCCCTGCCCGACCGGGAAAGGCGAGCTCTGCTCCACGGGGATTGGAACATCTTCGAGGGGCAATATTTCACCGAGTTTTCGGCGAAGGAGCACGTCATAGAGCCCTTCCCCATACCTGACTCCTGGAGAAAATACAGAACCATAGACTACGGTCTTGACCGCCTGGCTGTGCTCTGGATAGCCATATCTGACGAGGGCGTCAGCTACGTGTACCGCGAGTTCTGCGAGTCGGGGCTCCCGATAAGCGCGGCGGCGAGGGCTATCCTCGACAACACCCCCGAGGGCGAGGAAATCTACGCCACCTTAGCTCCCCCCGACCTGTGGTCGCGCAGTCAGGAAACCGGAAAGACGAAGGCGAGCCTCTTTCTCGAAAACGGAGTTAATTTCACCAGAACCTCCAACGACAGAGAGTGCGGCTGGCTGGCTATCAAGGAGCTTCTTCGTGACACGGGTAAGGGAATTCGCCTGAAAATTTTCCGGAACTGTCAGGAGATTATCAGGACGCTCCCCGCCCTGTGCATTGACAGGCTACGCCCGACGGACTGCGCGACAGAGCCGCACGAGATTACCCACGCGCCCGACGCTCTGAGGGGCTACGCTATCTTCCACACCCGCCCGAGTGAGCCCAAGGACGTGACGGCGAGAGTCAGGTGGAGCGAGGATATGTGGGAGGATTATCTCACAGCCGACGAGGCGGGCAGGAAATATCTAAAAACGAAATACGGAGAACCAATGTGAAAACAGAAAGCAAGAACAAGAAAATACGCTGTGATTTTTTCCGTGACCTGTATGAGCGCGCCCTGACAGCCTACTCACCGACCCTTGACGCGCTTGAGAGAAATATGAAGCAGTACAAGGGCGACTCGGAAATCGACGGCTCGAGGGAAAGCGCCCTGACTGTCAGAAATATAACCTACGAGATAGTAGAGAGCCAGGTATCCTCGGATATACCGATGCCAAAGGCGGATGCCGCCACCTTCAGCGAGTCGAGAGGAAGAAACGCCCAGGCTATCGAGAGGCTGCTCCGCTCGCTGAGAGTGAGGCTGCCATTTCAGGAGTTCAATGACCTCGACGAGAGATACACCTATATCTACGGAGCCTCCGTCGCCTATCTTGAATGGGACGGCGAGGAGGAATACCTCGGAGAGCTCGGAGCCGTCAGGCTTCACTGCCTGTCCCCGAAGGAGCTGATACCTCAGCCTGGAATATTCGATACCGAGGATATGGAATACCTTTTCCTTCGCCTGACAACGACAAGAGGAGAGCTCGCGAGAAGATACGGAGTTACCGAGGCTGAGCTTGACTCGCTGGAGCTGCTCTCCGAGAGCGACGGCACAGACCCCGAGGGCGACGCCGCGATAATGGTGATATGCTTCTACAAGGACGAGGAGGGCGACGTGTGCAGATTCATCTTCTCGGGCGACGTCACCCTGTCGGACATACCCAAGTACTACTACCGAAAGGGCGAGGTCTGCTCGGTCTGCGGCGAGGCTGCGGGCGAGTGCGACTGTACCTCAGAGCTTATAAGCGTCAACCTCACTCACGAAACCCTCCCATACGATATCATCTCAAGAAACGGAAAAAGACACCCAAAAACAACCCCCGTTATAGAGAACGGACACCTGAAAATCTCACACGGGGCTACATTATTCGAGCCAACCCGCCTTCCCTACTACGTGCCAAGGAGCTATCCTGTGGTGGTCAGAAAGAACACCTCCTCGGAGAAGAGCCTCCTCGGTCAGTCCGACTGCGAGTTTATCAGGCCCGAGCAGCAGGCTATCAACAAGATAGAGTCGAGAATTCTCGAAAAGCTGCTCCGCGCGGGAATTACCCCCATAGTTCCCGAGGACGCCTCGATAAGCCTCAACAACTCGGTCTTCGGTCAGGTTATCAGGCTGAAGCCCGGAGAGAGCGTGGCGCAGTACGGCAAGGTTGACACAACCCCCGACATCAGCCAGGACGTCGCCGAGGCGGAGAGGCTGTACGACCACGCCAAGAGAATTATCGGCATATCCGACGCCTTCCAGGGCATCGACCAGAGCTACCACGAGTCAGGCTACGCCAAGCAGCTCCGAATCTCTCAGGCGAGCGGAAGGCTTGAGTCCAAGAGAAGAATGAAGGAGGCGGCGTACTCAGAGATTGACCGCAGGATTTTCGAGCTGTATCTCGCCTTCGCAGATGAACCCAGACGCCTGTCCTACAAGGACGCCTACGGCAGAGTTCACTCGGAGGAGTTCAACCGCTACGACTTTATAGAGCTTGATACAACCCTCGGCGAGTACTTCTTCGACGACGCCTATCTCTTCACCCCCGACAGAAACGAGGGTGCAGAATGGCAGAGAGAGGCGATGTGGGAAAGAAACCTCGAAAACCTGAAGGCAGGCACTCTCGGCGACCCGACGAGCCCCGTCACACTGCTCCGCTATTGGCAGTGCCAGGAGCGCGCTCACTATCCGCACGCCAGAGAAAACGTCGAGTATTTCAAGTCTGAGGTTGAGAGCGGAGGTGTTGTTGTATGAGCGCCAAGCGATACTCGCTCGCAGATTATCTGAGAGGCTCGCTTCCCGAGCTCCGAATAAAAAACAAGCCGAAGAGCCTCGAGGACTATCTGCGCCTTTCGGGAAAAAATCCCGAGGGAAGCTACGCCAGGGCTGTGACCGACGCCATAACCCGTAGCGCCATCGAGGGCTCAAGATACGGCGACACCTCAGAGGCGCTCTCGGAAAGAGGGCTTCTCGACGACGGCTACGCCAAGTACCTTGACTCCGTGAGAAAAAGACGGCTTAGCGACAGCATCGCCACAGCCGAGGAGGAAAGAGCCGCAGAGCTGCTCTCGGCGCGCGAGGGCTACTCGAAATATCTCGATAGCTACGGGCGAGAACGGGATGCTCTGAAAAAGAGCGTGCTCGGACAGCTCACGGAGCTGGAAATCACCGACGCCGACCTTGCCTTCACCATAGGCATCAACCTCGGACTCGACGCGGACGAGGCAGCAGAAATTGGCGACAGAGCGTACGGAGTGATAAGCGAGAGGATAACCAAGGAGTGCATCGAGCTCGCCTACCGATCGGGAATGCCCCTTAAGGAGCTTCTCGACTACGCCTCCGACAGAGGCCTCAGGGAAAACGAGCTGAAAAGACTCTCCAAGAGCATCAAGGCGTACTCCACAGACTCGGAAATCTCCGACGAGGAGCTTGAAAAAATCCTGGAGCAAGCCTCAAAAAACCAATAGAACCTACTAAGAAAGGATAGAAAATGAGAAAGACAACCGAACAGAAAAACCCCTACCGCAATCTTTCCTTCGATAAGATTGACGCGCCCGAGAAGACGAAGAATCAGCCGAAATCCGGCGTGAGAAAAACCGGGGGCGACCTCAGAATCAAAAGCGGAAGGAAGTGATAAGGAATGGGCGAGGAAAACTACGGCGCGACAGCGCTGGATAGCCAGGTGACAGAGGAGCTCACCTCTCCCGCGACAGAGCCCGAGGCGGATATTCAGGACGCCCCCGAGGCAGAGGCGCCCGTGGCAGAGGCAACCCCGACCCCCGAGCAGACGCCCAACGACGAGGCGGAGCCCGACGGGGAAATAGACTACGAGCGGCTGATGGCGGAGGATGCCGAAAAGCTCAGGGCAATCTTTCCCGAGCTTAGAAATCTTAACTCCATAGCAGACCTTGGCTGCGCTATGAGATACGCGGCGCTCCGTGACCTCGGCTTATCCTGCGAGGAGGCGTATCTTGCCGCGCGAGGCAGAGTGACGAAAAGAAACAACAGAACGCATCTTTCCGCGGCGGTGACCGCCTCGGCACAGGGCAGAGGTACAATCCCCAGAGGCGAGCTCAGGGTTGCGAGGGAGATATTCCCCGACCTCACCGACAGCGAGCTCCAGCGGCTCTACAGCAGAGTCGTGGGCTGAATCTGCCCAATCACAGAAAACCCGGGACAGACTCTCTGCCCGGAGCTAAAAAATTAACTTAACTAAAAGGAGAAAACTTATGATTATCTATTCTAAGGGTAGCGGCGTTGCTGACTCCGCACTCGGAAAATACTCGACCCCCATCAAGATGATTCTCGAGCACGAGAGCGACCTTATGAAGAAGAAGGGCGGCATCTGCGACTGGCTCTTCAACGTCGAGAAGTCAAATCACTTCGGCGAGGGCATCGTCAATCAGACGGGCTTCAATATCTTCAACGCAGTAGCTGAGGGTGAGGGAGCGGAAAAGGACATCGTCAGAGATGCGGGAACGAAATTCATAGAGCACGTTCAGTTCATGAAGGAGTTCAGCATCACCGCGGAAATGATGGAGGACGCCGTCGGCGGCATCGCCTCTGACGCCAAGCGCCGCATCCAGAACTTCGTCAGAGCCTACTACGGCACTATCAACAAGCTCTGCTCCCAGATGCTTATCGGCGGAACGGGCAGCTTGGTCACCTACGCGGGCGCGACCCTCGACGCCACCACCCACGACAAAAAGCCCCTGTTCTCCTCGACTCACACCTATGGTGTGGCAGGAGGCGATGCCACAGGCACTCAGTCAAACTATTTCTACGGCTCCGCCTTCAAGGCAGGCGACGAGTACTCCGCAGAGCTTATCGAAAACACCCTCTACACTATGGCTAACAAGGTCCGCTCCATGAAGGACGACCTCGGCGACCCCCTCGGCTACGTGGCGGACACCGTTATTCTTCCTGTCAACAAGCCCGCCCTCGAGCTGCTTGTCAAGAAGATATGCGGCTCTCTTGGCACGGTTGGCACAGCCAACAACGACATCAACATTCACTACGGCAACTGGAACGTTATCGTTCTTCCCACCTGGGCGCCCGAAAAGGATGAGATTATGGTGATGTCCTCCGAGGCTAACAAGGCTCTGGCAGGAAATATGTTCTTCAACCGCGTGCCTCTCACAGTCACCGATTGGATTGACCATCACACCGGCAACTACAACTGGACAGGCCGCTGCCGCTTCGGCGTTGGCTTCGGCAGCTACAAGCATATCGCCAGAGTAGTTGACAGCGCCTCTGCAGTGCAGAACGCATCCGCGCTCGAGGCATAACGAAAAAAGGGCGCCAAGGGCATACCAATGGCGCCTGAATTTAACACGGGGCTGTATTTCAGCCTCGGGAGAGGAGTATTATGACATACAACGAACTGAAGGATGCCGTCTCTCAGCTCGGCTTTGAGTCGGGAGTTGGCGACGAGGAGGCATTTATCGGCGCAGCGGGTAGAGCCCTGTCGATTCTGTTCATCGAGCGCCCCTCTATCGTGCCTATGGAGCTGTTCGTCACCCCACCCAGAGTGAGGGAGCTATACCCTGTTATTAGACACAGGGGCGGCGAGACGATAAGCTTCGGGCTCACGGGAGCGGCGATTTCCTTCACCACCGCGGGCATCGGCGAGTACACGCTTCGTCAGGGCGATAGCCTGACTACCGTCGCCTTTGGTCCCTCCGAGGTCATCCGTCTTTTCATCGACGGTGCAGTCGAGGTCACCTTCGGAGGAAAATACGATTATTCCGTGACCGGCCTGTGCTCCTTCGCATCCACCGCGGGTCCCTCCATAGAGGATATACCCGTATATTCCAGAACCCTCCGCCACGCGCCCGACCGTGACAGAGGCGACTTTTCCTCGTTTTTCTCCCGCCCGACAGACGAGAGGGGAAATATCGTCACAGAGGCGAGGCTCGAGGGCGGAATGATAGAGCTGCCCTTCGACTACGAGGGCGAGCTGTACTACTCATACTGCCGCACACCGAGAAAAATCCTCGGAGAATCCGACGAGGTTATCGACGTACCGAAAGGTCTTGAGCCCCTTCTGGCTCTGCTCACAGCCTCCTTCCTGTGGCTTGACGACAACTCGGGCATGGCGCAGTACTATATGGCGCTTTATCGCGACGTGCTCTCGGGCGTCGTACGCTATTCGAAGTCGACCGTATCCACAGACTACGAAACGAACGGGTGGGCGTGATGAGCAGAATGAGAAATATTATCAAGTCCACGGCGGAATACACCGAGAGCTTCGGTAGCTTTCGCGGAGTGGCGAGGGAGGGAGATAACTCCAACCCTCACAGGCTGGCGGTTGTGGAAAACCTTTATCGCGACTACGAGGGCGAGGGCGGCGACTGTCTTGTCAGCATACCAGGCTTTCGCAGACTGACGAGGCTTGACGAGCCGATAAGAGCCATTTTCCGACACAAGCGTTACGGCAACACGGACGGCTACGTCATTCACTCGGGATACAAGCTTTTCTATATGCTTCTCGGCGAGGACGGCATTGAGGTTGAGCTATGGGAGCTGTGCGAGGTGTACGGAGAGAGGAGCGTTGCCTTCAATCAGAGCGGCTATCTTTTCATAGTATGTGCAGGGTTTCTGTACAGAGTTGAGAGCGATGGCACAATTCTGCGAGTTGAGAACTATTATTCCGAGGGCGATGCCGTAGAAGCCTATATCCCTACCCTGTTCAAAAACGGCGAGCCCTACGAGCCCAGAAATCTCTTGAACAACAAATTCTACGCAGAGTGGGATATCACAGATTATAACCAGCATTCCTACTATACACCCAGCCTCAGATTTTCCGTCATCGACGAAAAGCTGCGCCTGTGCGCTGTCACGGGAATAGAGGACGACAGCTTCGAAGGAGAGCTTCATATCCCCGGACGTGTCAAATTGAGCGGCGTTGAATATCGCGTCGTAGAGATAAGCGACAGCGCCTTCGCTGATACGGTCGACCTTATGGCTCTATATATCGGCGAGGGTGTCGAACGTATAGGAAAGCTCGCCTTTTCAAACTGTCGGGACATAGAGATCGTCTTCACACCCGACACGCTGAGAATTATAGATAACGGAGCCTTCCTTAACTGCTCGTCGCTGAACTGTATCTATCTGCGCACGGGCCTTGAAAAAATAGGTCACGCAGCCTTCACCTCCTGCTATGCTATGGAATATATATACTATTCGGGCGATGAGGAGACCTTTAACGCCTCTGTCGTGGCGGATGATTCCATTAATCCGATGGAACGGGTATTCGGAATCTGCAACAGAAGCGAGAGAATATCCTTTTCGGTAGACTGTAACGCAGAGACGATTGACGCCGTGTGGGTGGACGGTGAGGAGGTCTGCTATTCGCTGGAATACAAGGACAACGGCGAGATCCTCGTTTTCCTGTCAAATGACGGAGATTGGAGCTTCAACGGCAAGAATATCCGGATTTTCGGAGAAATGTACGACAAGGAGGATGGCTTTTCAAAAACCCATATCTTAACCTGTACGATTGCAGAGCCCTTTGACGGACGAGTGTTCCTCTCTGGCTCTCCCTACGCTCCCAACACGGTATTCTATTCCGCCCGTGCTGACGCAGACGGACAGGGGGCTATGTATTTCGGTGAGTTCAATTATTTCAACGACGGCTCAGGACCCTACCCCGTGTGCTCCATGATGGCTGTACGCGACAGTCTTGCCGTGTTCAAATCCGATGACGACGGCTCTGGTACGATATTCTATCACAAGGGCGAGCTGACAGGCGACCCGCTTCTTCCGAAAATATACCCCGTGTCAAGTATTCACTCGGGAATATGCGGGCTTGGAGCGTCGCTGAACTTTCTCGACGACCCCCTCTTCATTTCTACTATTGGAGTTGCCGCGCTCGAGCGTCCCCAGCTTTCCTACGAGCGCAGCGTCGGCACCAGGTCAACCAATATCAACTCACAGCTTCTGCGTTGCGACCTCTCGGGAGCGAAAATGCTGCCCTGGATGGGATACGTCGCGGTCTGTGTCGAGGACAAGATATTTCTCGGCGACCCGAGGGCGACCTTCATTGGCGAGGGTGGTAACAGGGAGTACGAGTGGTTCGTTATCAATGGCGTGGGCGCAGCGCCGGACGAAGAATATAAGGTCTATTTCCACTCTGTACCCACCGAAAGCTGCGCGGTGAGGGTTGGTCACGAGGACGAGGAGTACACGGGTGAATATTATACCACCAGAGACTCGTTCGGAGATCTGCTACACTATTGCAGGATAGATAATAGCAGATACCGTCTGTACCGTACCGGCGAGCGAAAGCCCACGCACATCTCTCCCCCAAGCGCCTATATGTCCGACGGTAACCGCCTGATGTTCGGCACTGAGGACGGAATACTCTGTATCTTCAACAATGACAGACGCGGTATAGCTCCGTGGTGGATAATCGAGAGCGAGGACTTCTCGGAGGAGGAGTACAGGCGTGAGATGAAGGACAGGCTTCATCCATTCTTCTATAGCTTTGACGGCATATCGCCCAAATACGTTCTCAGAACGGTTAAAACCAACTGCGGCGTTCCTCACCTGACCAAAAGCACAGTCAAGGGCTCGCTCGCGGTGAAATATCGGGTAGCAGGCTCAACGGATATGATATGCGAGGTCTTCACCGACAAGGGCGGATACAAGGAGTGCTCGAGGTTTTTCAACGCGCCGTTCAGCTTTGACGACGTCGATTTCGGAAGGCTGACTCTGTCTGTGCACGAGGAAAACACCTCAGCCCTCGGTGAGAAGGAAAAGGAATGGATTGAGAAGAGCGTGACCTTCTATTCGAGCGACTACGAGCGCCCGATAGGAATATACTCTCTGGCGTTCCGCTACAAGATACACGGACGAATAAAACGATATTAAAGGAAAGGAAAAACATGAAAGCAACTACAATTACAGACACAGATGCCTCCGCCGCGCGCATCAGCTCTCTGCCCAACAGGCCGACAGCGCCCAAGGAATACGGCGGAGGGGGACTCAGCTCGCGTCAGCTGAAGGAGTACTTTGACAGCTATCCCGAGCTTCTCAGAGAAAGGTTCAATCTCCTTCTCGACGACCTTGCCGCAGAGGGAGAGGACTCGGTGACAAGAGTGATAAAAAGCGGCTTCAGAGAGGGCGGAACCCTCTATGAATTCGTACAGTCCTTCCGCGACGGCAGAATCCTAGCTATGATTCCTCTTGGCACGAGCTCGCTGCTTGTTGAGCTGAACAAGATGAGAGCCGAGCTTGACAGCTGTCTTCAGCGCCTTTCCATTCTGGAGGGAGCTAATGGTTAGGATAAGCTACAAGGTCTACGATTCCATAGGAATATGGGAAAAAATCGAGGGTCGCGACAGCGTCAGCGAAATTCACCTCTCCCCCGCACTGTCGGGTACTCTGGTTATAGGGGATACCAAGGCAGAAATGAAGGGGGGCGAGTGCAGAATAGAAACCGGCGCTCTGAGGTGGGGCACCTACTCACCCAGAGTATATACCTCGGAGGGTATAATTGAGCTCGAGCCGCTGGTTATCTGCGGTGAGAGAGTGACGGGAGCGGTAACCTCCGAGCGCACCCTCAGAGCTATGCTCGAGAGGCTTGCCACCCTTGAGGAAAACATGAAAACACTTGAAGAAAGGATTGCCGAGCAGGCGCTGCTTATCAAGGGCAACGAGCTGTTCGGGGAATAGGAATGAAAAGAATAATTTACATTTTGACAGCAGCCGTCCTGGTGGTCGCCCTGCTCACCACAGCAGGCATTCTGATTAGCAGAGATGGCGAAAACAAGACACAGGTAGCCTCGATAAGCCAGGTGGAGCCGCCCTCCGCCGAGGAGTATACCCTTCCCCGCTATGCTTCAGCCGGCGCTTATCCGCTATACTCCGACCAGACGGGCGAGCCCAAGGCAGACACAAGCCTTCCGACAGACGAGCGGCAGGACGGAGCGCCTGAGGTACCCACCGAAGGTGCAGGCGAGCCCACGGGTAGCGACACAGACGTAGCCCCCGCCGACCCGACTGATGAAAAGCCTGAGCCCGAGGAAAACCCCTTCGCCGCCTTCTTCGGCGTTGTGAGCGAATATGCTACCGAGATACTTTCTGCTCTCACTCTTATAGGCTCTCTAATTCTCGCCTACGCCTACAAAAAGGGGCTTATCCCGCTTATCTCGGGCGGCATCAAGGCTCTTGGCGGAGCTGTGACGAAAATCAAGGACTCTGCAGAAAGAGCCGAGGGCGCGGGCAAGGAGCTTGGCGAATCGCTCTGTCAGAGACTTAGCGCGGCAGAGGCCTGCCTTGATAAAATATCCGAGGCTCTCGAGAGCACCGCAGCCTCTCTTGACAAATTCAAGCTCGACGAGGGCGAAAGACTTAAGACCACTCTCGTGCTGACAGCGCAGATAGATATGCTCTACGAGCTTTTCATGTCCTCTGCTCTGCCGCAATACAAGAAGGACGAAGTCGGAGAGAGGATTGCCGAGATGAGAAGGGCGGTGGCGGAGCTTGACACCGAATAAGAGAGCTCTTTCGCTGGCACTCCGCGCGCTTGGCGTTGTGCTTTCCATACTCCCGCCCCTTATCTGCACCCTCTGTTATTTTCCCGTATGGCAGGCCAAGGGCGGCGAATGGGTGGCGAGCGGAGTTACGGCACTCCTGCTTATTCTCTCCGCCCTGCCCCTCTACAAGCTGATAAAGAGATTCCTCAGCTCTCCCTCGGCTTACACCGTGTGGCTGATTCTCTTTCTGATTTTTCTTAGCCTGTCGAGGATAGCGGACGAGCTGACGGTTATTTCCTTCGTCGGATTTCTATCAAACCTCATCGGCGCTCTGTGCTTTCGCCTCGGCAGATACAGCGGGGGTGGAAAATGAGCGATGAAAAGGGGCTTGACGGTCTGGTTTTAGACTCGACGCGCCTGATTAAGCGCGGATACTCGGTTATAATCAAAAACGCGGGCAAGGCGATAGCGGTTATCACCGCGGCGATAGCGGTGCTCGTCAGCTTCACAGAGATCAGCTTTCTCGATACGGGAACGAAGGAGCTGACGGCGAGCGCCCTATTTCTGCTTGTCGCATCCTATATAATCTTCTTTTCGCTCGTCAGCGCCGGCAGGCAGCTCGGACGAGAGAGCGAGGAGTACCGCGCGGCGTACGCCGCCTTCAGAGAGGTTGCCGAAAGGGTGACAGGAGCAGACCTCGGTGCGCTCAGGACATTCCTAAGTCGCTTTCAGAAGGAGGAGCTGAGGACTCGAAGGGGCGGTCTGCTTCTTGAGCTTGACTTAACCGAGGAAGAATATTTCGCCCTCACGGAAAAGAAAAAGCCCACGCGAGCCGAAAAGAAAATCCTGAGGAGGATAAGCTCTGAGCGCCCCGTTAATATCAGCGCCCACGAGCTTCTCTCGGCCAGCGCCTCAGAGCGAGGCAGATGCTCATACAGCAGAGGTGCGAGGCTCATTTCGCTGCTACTCAAGCTTGTTCCCACGACACTCTGCGCTCTTTTCACCGTTTCGGTGATGCTGGGCGTCAGGGAAAATATGAGCTTTTCTATGATAGCCGAGGCGCTGGTGCGACTCTCGACCCTCCCCATAGTCGCCCTCAAGGGATACACCGCGGGCTACGAGGAGGTAGTCAGCCTTGACACAGAGCTCTACGACACGAGGCGCAGGCTTCTCACAGCATTTCTTGACAGCAGAGCGGAATGTCAAGTATAGTCTACATTTCTGATTAACAATCCGTCCCCTACGGTTCTATGCCGTAGGGGATTTTCTCGACACGGACTCCCACTTTCTTGGAAAATCAGCCTTTTTCGGCATAGTGTGCACAGGATGCGTCTTGTAGTATTTTATTTAGCCGCCTTCCTTGACAAGTATGCATCTATATGCTAAAATATAAGAAAAAACGAAAGGAGAGAAAAATGAGCGCCGAAGAAGAAAAAAGACTATATATAACGCCGAAAGAGCTATGCCTTATCGCGCGTCGGGGATTTTCAATTCCTGTCGGCAGGACTATTTCAGACGACACCCCGTCGATATCTCCAAGCACGCCTCACCCCTATCTTTCGGGCGAAATTCTCTCGCTTTCGGTATTTCTCACCGGGTGTGAGCTTTCATCAGACACGGTCACGCTGATTTATCCCACCTCTGGCAGAAAAAAGCCGAGAAAGGACGAAGTTGAGCTATCTCGCGGCGAGGGCTTCATACTCTGTCATATAGCGAACACCCTATACGGAAGGGAGCACTCGCTGAGAATAATCTACCGCGCGTCCGACGGCGAGGTCATAGCCGACAGCACCGAGCGTCCGACGAGTGATGCGGCGCTCACCTTTTTTGGCAAGTGCCTCAGCGCTCTATCCATATACGGCGGCGCCGCAGTCGAGCGACAGACAGAGAGGCTCCCCTCCTTCAGAGCTCTGAAATTCCCGTACGAAAACGTCCGCGAGGGACAGCGAGAGCTCGTACGCTCGGCATATCGCGCGATAGCCAAGGGAACGACACTTTTCGCCTCTGCGCCCACAGGTACGGGAAAGACGGTTTCGGTGCTCTACCCTGCTCTCAGAGCCCTGGGTGACGGGCGGTGCGACAAGGTCTTCTACCTCACGCCAAAAAGCACAACCGCTGAGGCGGCCAAGGAATGTCTTGAGCTTTTCCTTGCCTCAGGAGCGAAATCCCGAGCCACGATACTCACCGCCAAGGAAAAGGCGTGCGACGAAAATATGCTCTGCAAGGCTCCCGAGGGCTGTCGCCGCGAGCTTTCGGTCGGTATGGGCGAGGGGGTCAGGCGCTTATTCGAGCTTAACAAGACGGTTATAGAAAGCTCCGACGTGCAGAGAGTTGCCAAAGACCTGTCCCTCTGCCCCTACGAGCTGTCGCTGTGCTACTCGGAAATATGCGACGTCGTTATCTGTGACTTCAACTACGTCTTTGACCCTGCGGTATATCTTCGCAGATATTTCACAGAGGGAGGCAGATACGCCCTTCTCATAGACGAGGCGCACAACCTCCCCGACAGAGCCAGAGAGATGTTCTCCGCGGAGATATCCACCGAGGAGCTCGGAGTCCTCTGTGAGAGCGAGCTTTTGGGCGAGCACTCTGCGCTGAGAGGCGCTTTGTGTGACGCTAAGGAATCTATATTTAACCTTTTCCTCCCATATATCAGGGACGAGATAAGGACGGGCGCTGACGGGAAGGCTGTGGGTGCTACGCATCTGTCTGATATTCCGCACGAGCTGTACGGAATTCTTGATGCTCTCTTAGCCGAAGCTGACAAGGCTCGACTTGCCGCACGACGCGCAACCGACAAAGAGGCGCACGAGAGAGAGCGGCTTATCTCCGAAGTGTATTTTAATCTCAGACAGCTTGTCGACACGGCGTACAGATTTGACTCGGGTTATCGGCTATTTGTCTTCCTCGAGGGCGAGAATATGACAGTTAAGCTGTTTTGTCTTGACACGGGGGCGGCTATTTCAGGAAAGCTGGAGCTCTGTGGCGGCGCGGTATTCTTCTCCGCCACCCTCACCCCGCTGGACTACTACGCCTCGCTTCTCGGCGGCGACGGAGCAAGCGACACTCTCGTGGCGCACTCGCCATTTGACACCTCACAGCTCTCGGTATCCATAGTTGACAAGATAAGCACGCGCTACTCCGAAAGAGAGCGCACTATGCCAGCAGTATGCCGCACCATAGCCGCGACTATGTCGGCAAGGAAGGGACACTATATGGTTTTCGCCCCGTCCTTCGAATACTGCGAGGCGATATACAAGGCTTTTTCTGAGAAGTACCCGAAAATCAGGTCCATCCTACAACAGAAAAATATGACCTACAGAGAAAGGCAGGAGTTTCTTTTGGAGTTTCACCGCCACCCCGACGAGTATCTGGTCGGCTTTTCGGTTATGGGTGGAATATACTCGGAGGGAGTTGACCTCGCTGGTGACAGTCTTATCGGCGCGGTCGTTGTGGGAATAGGTATGCCCTCAATCTCCTACGAGCGCGAGTCTATGCGCGAGTACTACGAGGACAGGTACGAGGCGGGCGCGCAGTACGCCTACCTTTTCCCGGGAATGAACCGCGTTTTTCAGGCTGCGGGCAGAGTCATTCGCCGCGAGGACGACAGAGGAGTCATAGTCCTGATAGACGACCGCTTCGGCGACCCGATATACAAAAAAAGCATCCCCTCCCTATGGAAGAAGATGCGATACGTCGGCGACGCTAAGGAGCTAAAGGAGCGAATCCTCGCCTTCTGGCGCGAGGTGGACGAGGAAAACAGCTGACCCTCGGGGATAGCACTGCGAAAAAAGAAAGCCCCGATGAATAAATCGGGGGAAAAAGGCGCGCCCTTGGAGATAAAGCCACGAAAATGCGGAGTAAGCTCGGGTTATCACCTCGCCCACTAAATTTTTCCCCAGACACGAAAAATTCCCACAGCCAAGTTTTCTGTGGGAATTTTCTATTTAACGCCGCCCCGTGTAACGTTTTTGGGCTATCGGCGTCAAGTCTGTTTTGAAATCAGTACTCCCTGACTAACGAGAGGGTAAGCGCCGTCGAGATTTCCGCCGCTCTTGGAAGAAACGCCGCATATTCCATAGAGGCGTCACCCATAAGGCTGTCGGATATCGCTCTGACGACTATGAAGGGTGTTTTCGAAACGAAGGCTACCTGAGCGATGGCTCCGCCCTCCATCTCGCAGGCAACGGCGCCGAAGGTATCGGCGATTTTCAGCTTCTCGGAATAATCCGACACGAACCTGTCCGCCGTGGCAATTCCGCCTATCCTGTGGCTTATACCCTCGCCATGAGCCGCTCTGACGAGTATATCAAGGGCTCTTCTGTCGGTGTCAAAATATATTCTGTTGATGCCCGAAATCAGCCCCACGGGGTCACCCAGGGCGCTGGTGTCCATATCCTGCTGGCAGAGCCTGTCGGAGAAGACGATATCCAGCGGCTTCAGCTCGGGTATCAGAGCTCCGCCGACGCCCGTGTTGATAACGAGCCTCGGGGAATAATTCAAAATCATAGCCGTCGCGCACATAGCGGCGAAAACCTTGCCAATGCCGCACCTGGCGACGACCACAGGCTTATCAAAAAGCCTGCCGAGGTGGAAATCTATGCCGCACAGGGACTCTACCCTGTGCCCGTCGAGCCTCGATATCAGGCTCGAAACCTCGCTCTCCATAGCGCCGATGATGCCTATGGGAGCTTCGCTTTTCAATGTATCAATACCGTCAGTCATAGTTGCTCCTTAGTACCGTTTTTTAGGGAAAAGCTCGCACGGGTCGAACCCTTTCGCCACTCCGCTCTAATATTTGAAGGTATTCTCCCTGCCGAGAAGAACCGAGAGGTATCTCTCGCACTCGCGCACCGCAGAGGACAAATCGAGCGAAAGGTAGTTTCCGCACTCCTCGCGGCTGGCGCCGGGGACGGCACCTGTGTGAGAGATAATTTTCCGAAGCACCTCTACAACCACCGAGAGCACCTCGGCGTTATCGGCATCTCTGACGAGCAGATAAAATCCCGTCTGACAGCCCATCGGGCCAAAGTAGACAACCCTGTCGCCAATCGCGCTGTTTCTCGCGTAGGTGGCGAAAAGATGCTCGACCGTGTGCATAGTGACGTTGTCCATATAGTCGCCCGAGTTCGGCACTCTGGTGCGCAGGTCGTATGTGGTTATATCACCGTCGATTCTCGACACGTATATGCCCTCGGTGATAAAACCGTGATTAACCGAAAAGGAGGCGATTCTTCTGAGATTATCCATTTTTTGTCCTTTCTCAGTCAGGCTTCCGACGAAAAAATCAGAAGCTGAGCCTTTCCTTGATATAAGCCTTAACCTCGGTCAGGGGAATTCTGACCTGCTGCATAGTATCTCTGTCGCGGATAGTGACGCAGCCGTCGTTTTCGGTATCGAAGTCGTAGGTTATGCAGAAGGGCGTACCAATCTCGTCCTCTCGGCGATATCTCTTGCCGATAGAGCCTGTTTCGTCAAAGTCAACCGCGAACTCGCGGGCAAGCTCGTCGTAGAGCTCGATCGCCTTCTCGGAGAGCTTCTTCGACAGAGGAAGCACAGCCGCCTTGATGGGTGCGAGAGCGGGATGCAGGTGAAGAACGACTCTCGTATCGCCTCCCTCAAGCTCCTCCTCGTCATAAGCGTCGACAAGGAACGCCAGAGCCACGCGATCTGCGCCAAGCGAGGGCTCAATAACGTAGGGGATATAGTGCTCGTTGGTCTCGGGGTCAAAGTAGGTCATATCCTTGCCTGAGTGGGTCTGATGCTGACCGAGGTCATAGTCTGTTCTGTCGGCTATTCCCCAGAGCTCGCCCCAGCCGAACGGGAAGAGGAACTCGAAGTCGGTGGTAGCCTTGGAGTAGAAGCAGAGCTCGTCGGGGTCGTGGTCGCGCAGGCGGAGATTTTCCTCTCTCATACCGAGGTTTAAGAGCCACTTATGGCAGTAGTCCTTCCAATATCTGAACCACTCGAGGTCTGTACCCGGCTTGCAGAAGAACTCAAGCTCCATCTGCTCGAACTCGCGGGTACGGAAAACGAAGTTGTCGGGGGTAATCTCGTTTCTGAAGGACTTACCAATCTG
>JAFTST010000049.1 GCA_017467165.1 Clostridia bacterium
ACCGTTCCTTCGCAGGATATGGTCCTCGGTTCTTACTATCTTACCATTGATCACCCCGGTGAAAAGGGCGAGGGTAAGGTCTTCCGCGATTTCAACGAGGTTGAGATGGCGTATGAGAACAAGGAAATCGGAATCCACGCAGCTATCAAGGTGCGCGTTACCAAGGTTATCGACGGTGTAGAGAAGAGCTCTATTATTGACGCTACCTACGGTAGACTTATCTTTAACCAGCGCGTTCCTCAGGACCTCGGATACGTTGACAGAACGGTTGACCCCTTCTCGCTTGAGATTAACTTCGCTACTACCTCGAAGAAGCTCAAGGAGATAGTTGACCGCACCATCAGACTGCACGGCTTCGCAGAGGCGGCGTCTGTTCTTGACAACATCAAGGAGATGGGATATAAGTATTCCACCAAGTCCTCTCTTTCTATCTCGGTGTACGATATGACTATACCCGGAAAGAAGAAGGAGCTGCTCGACGAGGCTGCTCGCCAGGTTGATGAAATCACCGAGCGCTTTAATTGGGGTGAGCTTTCTGAGGACGAGAGATATAAGCAGGTCATCGACGTGTGGGATAAGACCACCGACGCCGTTACCGACGCTCTTATCAAGAACCTTGATACCTATAACTCACTTAATATGATTTGTACCTCGGGAGCGCGTGGCTCTATGAAGCAGATGCGTCAGCTCGCAGGTATGCGTGGTCTTATGTTCGCAACCAACGGTAAGACCATCGAGATTCCCATTAAGTCCAACTTCCGTGAGGGACTTACTATGCTCAAGTACTTCATGGGTGCTAAGGGCTCGCGTAAGTCGCTGTCGGATAAGGCTCTCAGTACCTCTGAATCGGGTTACCTTACCAGACGTCTTGTAGACGTTTCGCAGGATATCATAGTTCGCGAGGAGGACTGCGGCGCTACCTCGGGTATCGTCGTTTCGGACATCATTTCGGGCTCTGTTCCCGTTGAGAAGCTCTACGACAGACTTGTCGGCAGATATACCTGCGACGACGTTGTCAATGAGGAAACGGGCGAGCTTATCGTTCCTGCCAACACTATGATTAGCGAGGATAAGGCGGCTGAGATAGTCGCTTCGGGTATTACCTCGGTTGAGGTTCGTACCATTCTTCGCTGTCTTGCCAAGCGCGGCGTCTGCGTTCACTGCTACGGCGCTGACCTTGCCCACGGCACTCCCGTTGCTATCGGCGAGGCGGTCGGTGTTATCGCCGCTCAGTCTATCGGTGAGCCCGGTACTCAGCTGACGATGAGAACCTTCCACACCGGTGGTGTCGCAGGCTCGGATATCACTCAGGGTCTTCCCAGAGTCGAGGAGCTCTTCGAGGCTCGTAAGCCCAAGAAGACCGCCATCGTTACCGAATTTACCGGTACGGCTCATATCGAGTCGGATAAGAAGCTCACACGCGTTCATATCAAGAATCCCGTCGAGCCCACCGCATCTGACGTAGTGTACGATATACCCTTCGGTATGCGTCTGCGTATCGAGGACGGTCAGGAGCTGAAGCGCGGCGACGCTATCACCGAGGGCTTCCTTAACCCCGCTGACGTTCTTCGTATGAACGGTATTGACGCGGTATATGACTACATTATCCGCGAGGTTCAGAAGGTCTATCGCGGCGAGGATGTTGAAATCAACGACAAGCACGTCGAGTGTATCACCCGCCAGATGACCAGAAAGGTCGAGATAGAGAGCTCCGGAGATACCGACCTGCTCGTTGGAACGAAGGTTGATATTCTCGAGTTCCGCGAGGCTAACGAGAAAATCCAGGCGAGAATCGACGCAGGAGAGCTTGGACTTCGTCCCGCAGAGGGCGCTCCGCTCCTTCTCGGTATAACCAAGGCGGCTCTTATGACCGAGTCCTTCCTTTCCGCAGCATCCTTCCAGGAAACCACGAAGGTGCTCACAGAGTCGGCAATCAAGGGCAAGAAGGACCACCTTCTCGGTCTGAGGAGAACGTTATCATAGGTAAGCTCATTCCCGCAGGTACGGGTCTTGGAGCATACCGTGACGTTGAGGTTGCCTGCCACGACGTACGCGAGGCTCCCGTAGCTACCGTCTACGGCGCCGATGATGACGTCAGCGACGCTGTATAATATATCCCTTTGGGGCGCGGATTCCGCGCCCCAAGCTTTTTTAATGCAGAATTAAGAATGCAGAAATGTGAATGCAGAATTTACTTCGCCCGTGTCGTTTTGAGTGAGGTTTTCCCTTCTTAATTCAGCATTCTGCATTATGCATTCTGCATTTAAAATACTACCTGTCAACTTTTCCTTGACAATATCTGAGTTTGGTGGTAAAATATACTTGATAAGTGTTTTCCTTCGCCACGGGTGCGTGGAAAAGGGAAAAATCAGGAGTATTTATGAGTGACAATATTAAGGTGTCGGTTGTAATGCCTATATACAACGCCTACTCGTATCTGCGTCCAGCTATTGACTGCGTCATTGACCAGACTCTTCAGGATATCGAGCTTATATGCGTTGACGACGGCTCTACCGATCATTCGTTAGATATACTTAAGGAATACCAGCAGCTTGACAAGCGCGTGCGAATTATAACCCAGTCGAACGCAGGCCCCTCAATCGCGAGAAACAAGGGACTTATGCGAGCCAGAGGCGATTTCGTTATCTTTCTTGACGCGGACGACTTCGTTGAGAACACCCTGCTCGAAAAGCTGTATACTCTTGCCGTTGAGGACAACCTCGACATCGCCGTAGCGAAGTTTGACATCTATAACGATAAGAAGGCGCGCTTCGAGCCCGCCATTAAGTGTGACCACGGCGAGATATTTGAGGAAAACCGCGTGGTTTCGAAGAGCACCTACCCCGACTGCATTCTCCAGAGCACGACGATGTATATCTGGAACAAGCTCTTCAGACGCTCCTTCCTCAAGGAAAAGGAGCTCTCCTTTGACCCCGAGCTTCGTGTGTTCGAGGACGCTTACTTCGTCGTCACCTCACTCTCGCTCGCCTCTGCGGTGGGAAAGGTGCACGAGGTTCTGGTGCATCACAGGGTCTACGCCGACCAGGCGAAGAAAAAGCTCTTCAAAAAATACTTCCGTCAGGTGCCCGAGATATACGCGAGAATCAAGGATTTTCTTATGCACTACGGAATGTACACCCCCCTCTCGCAGTCCTTCCTCAACCTCTCCGCCAGCCGCTTCTACAAGATTTATAATCTGCTGTGGAGCGACGCCAAGGAGGAGTTTTTCGATATGTATCACTTCGACTACGCCGAGAGGCTCGGCTGGACGAAGGCGCACCCCGAGGAGTTCGAGGCAGAGGAGGTGCGCGACTTTGTCGCCAGCGTTCTGATGTACACCCACAAGCAGTATGCCCGTCGCGACGGCAAGGGCAAGAGGGTGAAAATCGACCGCGTCGGTCCCTATCTTCGCTTCAAGGCAAGACTCGAGAAATTCAAGGGATATTTCAGAAAAAATAAGGAAAAAGAATTGTAGCGAGCTTCAAAAAAGGAGCTCGCTCCTTTTTTTAATGCATAATGCAGAATTAGCCCGTGTCATTCCGGGCGCCGCGACGAAGCCGAGAGAAAAAGGCGGGAGCACTATGATTTTGACTGATTTTGACTAACGAATAGCTTTTTCATCGCGGACTCGAATCTGCGGTGGTTTTCTTTTTCTTCCGTGTATATTTCTCCCTGTTTTCTCCCATTTTCTCATAAATCTTTGATATACTTGCTTTTTTCTGTTATATGAGATATAATGATACTATACATATCTCACGGGAGGACATAATTTTGAAAAGGTTTCTGATTTTTTTAGCTTTCACCCTTTCTCTCTTGGCTTTGGTATCCTGCGGTGATAAGGCTTGTCAGCACAGAGATGCCGACGATAACTCACTCTGCGATAAGTGTGGCGAAAGCTATACCGACGGCAAGGATATAGAGAATTGTCAGCATATTTATTTATCCACAGTCACAGATCCCACCTGCGAGGAGGTAGGAACCAAAACCTTTTCCTGCTCACTCTGCGAATATAGTTATACCGAGATAATCGCCGCACTAGGTCACGACTATATAGACCACGAGGCGCAGGAGGGAACTTGTACCTCTATCGGCTGGGAGGCTTATCAGACCTGCTCTCGATGTGACTACAGCACTTATGAAGAAATAGCTGCTCCTGGGCACAACTACATAGACCACGAGGCGAAAGAGGCGACATGCTTTGAAAAGGGGTGGGAAGCATATCAGACCTGTTCCCGCTGCGATTATAATTCCTACGTGGAGCTACCGGTGAGGCATAAGATAGAAAACGGTTATTGCACAGAATGTAAATTACCCGAAAGCACACCGGGACTGAAATATTCTAAAAACGCTGATGGCACTTATACCGTGACAGGAATAGGCGACTGTCAAGAAACATCAATTTCCATTGGTATATACAATGGCAGTATTGTAACGAGCATCGGTTGGAGTGCGTTCTATGGTTGCAGCAGCCTTACAAGCATAACAATCCCCGACAGCGTCACGAGCATTGGTGGTTATGCGTTCTGTGATTGCACAAGCCTTACAAGCGTGACAATTCCTGACAGCGTCACGAGCATCGGTGATTTGGCGTTCAATGGTTGCAGCAGCCTTACAAGCGTGACAATTGGTAACAGCGTCACGAGCATCGGTGAGGATGCGTTCTTTTGGTGCTACAAGCTCGTTGAGGTGATAAATAAATCCTCTCTCAATATTACTAAAGGTAATTTTGAATACGGATATATAGGTGACTATGCGCTATACGTTCATAACGGTGAAAGTAAAATTGTAACGGTAGGTGATTATCTATTTATTACCTATGAGAATGTGAACTATCTTTTAGGTTATACGGGAACCGCTACCGACATAACTCTCCCCGAAAGCTATAACGGCGATACTTATAAAATATACAAGGATGCGTTCTATAATTGCGACAGCCTTACAAGCGTGACAATCCCCAATAGCGTAACGAGCATCGGTGATTGGGCGTTCGCATATTGCGACAGCCTTACAAGCGTGACAATTCCCGATAGCGTCACGAGCATCGGTTATTTGGCGTTCTTGGAGTGTCGAAGCCTTACAAGCGTGACAATCCCCAATAGCGTCACGAGCATCGGTTATTTGGCGTTCTATGGTTGCGACAGCCTTGCAAGCGTTACCTTTGAAAATCCTGACGGCTGGTGGTATACAGAAGATTCAAGCGCCACAAGCGGTACAAGTATATCAGGACTTTCTAATACGTCAACGGCGGCGAAATATTTGACTTCAACATATTATAAGTATTATTGGCGGCGCGGGTGATAGTCTTGCGGATTTTGGGGCGGATTGTATAGGGCATACTAGATCCCGATGCTCCGCATCGCCCTCCGGGTTCGGCTCCGCTACCGCTTCTCGCTGCGGCTCGGTCACACTCGGGGAAAAACGATAATCAATCGTTTTCTAAGACCCTCGTGCCGCTTCGCTACGCTCAGGATGACACTCTAAAAAAACGAAGCACTTATGGGCGAAAACTCATAAGTGCTTTTAATATACGGACAGGGTCGGGAGAGTTAATGCAGAATGCATAATGCATAATGCAGAATTAGCCCGTGTCATTCTGAGTGAAGCGAAGCGGAACCGAACTGCGAAGCAGCGCCGAGCGAAGCGAAGGCGGAATCTCGGGCGGAGAACAATGAAGAAAAGGACAGAACATTTCCACCCAGATCCCGAAAGCCGCTCCGCGTCATTCGATCCTCGTTTCACTCGGATTTCGGCTACGCTCAGGATGACAGGGTGGTGAAGAGTGAAGAGGGAAGAAAATGCATAATGCATAATGCAGAATGAGGGACTGATAGATAACTAGCAGTATAGATATTAGAGTTTTTAATGGTATCTATAATATATTTTAATTATTATATTCGTAGAAAATATTTTAATATTTTTAAGGCTTTTTAACAAAAACTATTGACAAAGATAGATTGTAGTGTTAAAATAAGGTGGCATTTGTGGAAGTGGGCTTATTATGCCCAAATTATGCCCGAATGTAAATTTCAGAAGAAGGA
>JAFTST010000050.1 GCA_017467165.1 Clostridia bacterium
GAGGATACAATGCCAAGATATAGCAAAAACAATACTAAAGAATTAAAAGAGCTTTTATACAACAGTTATGTTCATGATGCAAAATTGGAAAATGTCAAATATGACTGTAGACAAGATAGCATTAAAATTGAATTATTTAATCCAATTTCTAATGTTAAGATTGACTTAACTTTCCTCAACATAGGAATTGCACTTAAAATTAAAGGCGAATGGTCCGGAAACCATGAAACAATCCTTTCACTAACTGTGGAAGAAGATTTTTCATACTGGCAAAATTATCTCTTCAACTACAGCGAATATATGGAAAACTCTCTTTACCTGCTGTTTCAAATGTTTTCTGGAGATGAATTGCATATTGTATCAAAAGAAGTAATCGTTGAGATTATTGGATAATGTAGAACTATAGTTTGGAAAAAGACAGGTCATTCAAATGAGAGAATACAGGGGATTTGTAAGCAACATATACGTTTACATGAGCTTTATACAAGCAACCATGGCTATACTGTTTTTCACTATTTTAGTTGTTTTTGAAAAAAACCTTCTTAAAGCTGAACTAATTCCTTTTTTGGGGTTAATTTGCTTGGTATTTTTTCTTATTCAATATCTTCGCGCTCCCAGGGCTTTTTCCAGGGTTATTTTAAATTCCGAGGGCATAAGGTGCGGCGCTGTGTACATTCGATATGACGATATTAAAACGGTAAGCATATCAAAAGGATATACAGAGAATTGGTTTGGATTTCGTCACCTTGAGAGCTTGACAGGCATTTATCAGCACAGAGAGCTTCGCTTCGAGGATATGATTTGTATAAACTGTGACTTTAAAGGCTACAGAACGAAAAGATGCGTGTATATCCCCAAAAACAGAAAAACAGAAAGCATCTTGACATCCTACTCTCAAAAACTCAGGGTATTATTTAATAATCACACGGAGCAGCTCGCAGAAAAGCCGAAAATAAGCAACACATACACCGTTCTATATCTTGCGGGAGTCTTGGCAATTTGTCTTGTTTTCTGTGTGGTTATGGTGTTAATTGTATCAGCGGGATTGATAACTGCATATAAGCTGGCTCTTCTGATACCCATTGGCTTGATAATTATCCTGACAGAAGCCTTTAAGGAGCTTATATTAGCATTTGTGCTCCGCAAGATAAATTGAAGAATATGGTAAGCGGCGGGCTCTGCTCGGTACTAAACCACATACAAATTAAAAGAGCAAGAATTAAGGAAAGCTAAGCTCCTTCGTTCTTGCTCTTATTTTTAGCTGAATTTAAGCCTTACGGCGCATCAGATGTCCCAGGAGAACTTCGCCTTTTTAGCCGCGAGGGGATCCTCTGTGGGCTCGGGCTGCTTCTCGGGGGGATATTTGTACTTCGCGTGCGAGATAGGCTCGGTGTTATAGGGCGCGTAGTCTGCAAGGCCGCGAGGGTTCTTGTAGGGGAAGTCGCCGTTTTCGGTCATAATGTAGCTTCTGATATACTGCGCCATTATAACGGGGGTGTATATTCTCTTTATATACATTTCACCGGGCTTGATTATATCCAAGGCGTTGGTGGGAACGAGCGGCACGTCGATAATCTCGTTGCACTCGTTGTCAAGCTCTGCGCGGAGTGTGGGAACGTATACTCTGCCGCACTCGGTAGAGAAGGTTTCTCTCGTCTTGATGTTCTGCGAGCCGAGGAATATCTGCGCGTTGCAGTTATCCCTGATAATAATAGCGGTGTCGGGGCTATATACCAGATCAAGCTGCGCGTAGGACTGGAGCACGAGGTGGAACCAGATGTTTCTGGAGCGCGAGGTTGCAATCTTGTTCTCGAAGTCCTTGATTTTCGGCACGTTTCCGAACTCGTCGAGCATGAAGTGGATAGGACGGGTGTTAAGACCCTTTTCCGCCTTCTCGAGCATAATCTTATATACCCAGTCGATGAAAAGTCCGGCAATCTTGAAGTCACTCTTTTCGTAGTCCCTGGTGATAACGAATATAGCGAAGGGCTCGTTGGAGTCGAGGCTGAGGTCAACGGTGTTGCCCGTGGTCATAGAGAGAATATGGCTCTGGAACCAGTCGGAGATAGCGCCGTCGAAAACGCCGCAGTAGGACTTCATAGTGTTGGTGGCGTTAGCAAGCGCGGTGCACATCAGACGAAGGGTATCGGGGTTTCTGCCCTGTGTCATCGGGTGACCGTAGAGGTCCTCGTCGCCTGCGAGAATGGGAGTCTTGAGCGCGAGGTATATATCTCTTATCGTCTTTATCGTCATGTGGTCGCGGGTGAAGCCAGTCTTGGGATTAACCGCATCCTCGAGCATCATATGCAGAATACCGCGGAGCAGGTCCTGCGCGCCGTATTCCCAGCTGGGGTCGCGCTCGTTCTGCACCTGGATAAGCATATTGGTGAACTGATTGATAAGGTCGTCGACTCTTGCCGCGATAGCGTCCTTCTGTCCCTCGATGTACGCCTTGGTCGAGGCGACGGTGGGGAACGCCTTGCCGTCGTAGAGGAAGTAGGAGGTGGCGCTGAACTCGGAGGCGGGAGCCATTCTCTCGATATTGTCGGGAACTCTGCCGCCCTTTTCCTTCATTCCCTGACCGACGGTGGTGAGCTTCATATTCTCGTTGTAGAGGTCGAGAAGGGGATTCCACTTGTCAGAGCGGGCGATGTTCTTGAAGTTGAGGACGAAGAGCTTGTAGCCGTTTTCAACCAGGTGCTGCGCGTTTCTCTCAAAAAGCTCGCCCTTGGGGTCGGTGAGGAAGAGGTTGGGCTTGTTCTTCTGCTTGGAGATAGCTCTGAGCTGAGGCTCGACACAGCCCGTGGTCTTACCGCTTCCCGTACCGCCTATGTACAGCTCGTGCGAGTAGGGAAGGTAGTAGTAGCGAAGGCGCGCGCCCATCTTCTGCGCATCGGTGAGGGTGGAGTATCTCTCCTGCGAGCAGGAGGTGCCGTCCTTCAGAAGATAGTCGCTTGAGAAGGGGAAGCCGTTAACCTCGATGTTGTCAAGGTTGTCATAGAAATAGCTGACAGCGTTGTAGTCAGCGCCGACCTCGTCATACTTCAGCTTTCCCGTATAGCCGTAGGTGCGGTTGATATAATCCTGTGTCCGCTGAGCGCGGTATGATAATCTAGCCATCTATTTCTCCTCCTTAAAAGCCGATTTTGGCGGTTTTCTGCGCCTCGGTTGCCTTGTTGGTGCACTTCTTCCAGACTTTTCTGTCATACTCGTCAATGTAGGTCATCTTCTCCGCGTAGGAAATATCCGACATTATAACCTCAAGGAAGGAGAAGTCTATCTTCTGGTTGCCGAGCGAATATACCACGTCGTACTTGATAGACGAGGTGTAGATATAGAGAAGGCACGCCTCGGGCGAATACTTAGCCTTCGCTGCCTCGGGAAGAACGGTGATACCGTCGTCAAGGTAGATAGAAACGAGCTCCGCGTACTCGGTGGCGTAGCCAGCCTTCTCGCTCTTGGTCAGGCGCTCAACGTAGGAATACAGCCTTGCCGCCGCAACGTCGCCCCAGAGCGCGCACTGCAGAAGCTTTCTAGATGCCGCCGCGAAATCTCTGCGACAGCCGATGCCGAGCGCGAGCAGGATACCTACCTGTCTTGTCGAAATGAGGTCGCCCGTGATAGAGTGATTCATCAGCTTCTTGAAGCGCATATCCGCCTGATAGACGCACAGGTGGGAGTAGTCAACCCAGCCGGGATTTTCAAGATAGGTGTTCTTTCTGATTTTTTCAAGTGTGGAAACGACGTCATTTTTAACCTCGATAAATCTGTCAAGGTCTGTGTAGTCGCCGTCGAAGGACTTCGAGGAGTCGAAGGCAACGAGGTCCTGTACCGTGCTCATAGGTGCGAGGTCGTCGAGAATAACCTTTTCAGCCGCGGTGAGAAAATCGTGTCCGACGCCGTACGCCTCTCCGATAAATCCGATAATCCGCTTGCAGTCGAGGACCGCGTCGCGCGAGTAGGTGTTCGTCATAACAGCGCAGCCGAGGAGCATGTTATAGAACGCCTCGTAGTTGTAGAATAATACTGACATATATGTACCTCCAAATTAATAACCTGTTCAGTTTTTGTCCGAGTGGAGCAGGGAATACAGCTCTGATTTCGAAATACCTCTGTCCCTTGCCGCCTGCTTGATGGCGTCCATTCTGCCCTGTCCCATAGCCTCGTAGTGAGCGACGTGCTCGGCGGGCGAGAGGGAAAGAAGGGGGTCGGAGCCTGTGGGCTTATCACAGCCCTCGACAACGAGAACGTACTCGCCGCGGGGCTCGTTATTTTCGTAGTATCTGACCGCTTCGCCGACGGTTGTCCGAAGCGTTTCCTCGTTTAACTTCGTAAGCTCGCGACAGAGCGAGATTTTTCTCTCCGAGCCAAACGCCGCCTCCATATCGGAAAGCGTTGCGCACAGCTTGTGCGGAGCCTCGTAGAATATCATAGTTCTCTCCTCGTCAGAGAGCAGGGAAAGCCTCGCTCTGCGCTCGCCCTTTTTGGCGGGGAGAAAGCCCTCGAAGCAGAATCTGGCGGTAGAAAGCCCGGAGAGCGAAAGAGCGCTGACCGCCGCGCAGCAGCCGGGTACAATCCGCACCGTGACGCCTGCCTCGGCGCACAGCCTGACTATATCCTCACCCGGATCGCTGATAGCGGGCATACCCGCGTCGGTGATAAGAGCGCAGGACTCTCCCGAAAGAAGTCTTGCCAATATTCTCTCGCCGCTTTTGGCCTTGTTGTGCTCAAAATAGCTGACGAGCTCGGTATGTATGCCGTACAGGGTGAGAAGCTTTAAGGAATTTCGGGTATCCTCGGCGGCTACGAAGTCAACCTCGGAGAGCACCTTTTTCGCCCTCTCTGAAATATCCGCGAGGTTTCCTATCGGCGTCGCCACGAGATACAGCGTGCCGCCCTCGACCTTGTTTCTCTCGTTCTGTTCCATATCTATCCCTTTTTGAACCCCTTGGGGAAGGAGCCGTTTTCCATTATATATTGCATATCGGCTGAATATTGCCTGTGCTCGCGGTCGGAGTATATTATCAGCGGCGGGGTCATTTTCAGTCCGCATCTTCCGCCTCGCTTACCCTCGATTAGCGCCATCGACGGCACACTCGCGCTGTCTGCCAGAACGAGCGTCATTCGCTTGGGCTCGACGCCCGCCTCCCTCATAGCGCATATCAGGTCGACAAGCCTGTCGGGGCGATAGACGAACACCATACTGCCGCCGTACTTGAGCATTTTAGCTCCCGCCACAGCGAAGTCGGATATATCCCCGAAAAGCTCGTGGCGCGCTATGCTCTTTTTGTCGCTCCGGCACATTTTTCCGCTCGTCGCCTTCATATACGGCGGGTTTGAAACCACAAGCTCACACTCGCCCTCGGGAGTATACTCCCGAACGTCACAGCACACTGCGCGAAGCCTATCGGAAAGAGAATTGTGCTCGGCGTTCCGCTCTATAAGCTCTGCATACTCGGGCTGTACCTCAAGACAGGTGACCTCCTGCGCCTTTTCGCGTGTCAGTAGGAGCAGGGAAATTATACCGCTTCCGCCGCCGAGCTCGACAGCGTCCTTATATCTGCCGTCCACGTAGGATGCGAGCAGGAGCGCGTCCGTGCCGAAGGTCAGACCCTCGCCGTTCTGTATAAGCTCAATTTTATCATTGACGTAGTCAAGCCTCTCGCCGTCCCTTAGCATCATATCAGCCTCTCAGATTACAAGAATAAACCGCGTTTTCGCCTCGCGGAAATGGCAGAGCCAAATCTGACGGAATGAAAACGCGGTGCTCGCATATAGCGACTAAATTATTCCTCAGCGGGTGCTCCAACAGGACAAGCGTCTGCGCAGGAGCCGCAGGAAATGCACTCGTCAGCGTTGATAACGTACTTGCCGTCGCCCTCGGAAATGCAGCCGGTGGGGCAAGCTTCAGCGCATGCGCCGCAGGAGATGCACTCATCGGAAATCTTGTATGCCATAGTGAAATACCTCCGTAGATTTTGGTTAATTATATTTTATCATATATTCGGAAAAAATCAAGACCTTTTCAAGAAAAAGTGAGAGGAAAATATTATTCCTCCGCGCCCTCGTCCGCCGTATCCTCTGTGGGTCTTGCTTTTCCGCGGCGAAGAACGCGCACCTCAGAGCAGGAAAAGAGCTTGACTACGTCCTTGTCGGTGCCGTTAAGACGCACCTTAATCTCGCTCGAGAGGGGCTTAACCTCTGTGACCGTACCCTCTCCGTCGGGAGTCATAACTATCGAGCCGACGGGCGGTGTCTGCCTGAGCGCCTCCTCGTAGGTCTCGTGCTCGTATCTCAGACAGCACATAAGTCTGCCGCAGGCACCGGAAACCTTGGCGGAGTTGAGCGAGAAATTCTGCTCCTTCGCCATCTTTATAGACACCTGCACGAAGTCGGTGAGAAAGCCCGCGCAGCAGTACACCCTGCCGCAGACGGCAAGTCCGCCCATCATCTTCGCCTCGTCCCTGATGCCAATCTGGCGCAGCTCGATTCTGGTGTGGAAGGTGGAGGCGAGGTCCTTGACAAGCTCGCGGAAGTCAACCCTCGACTCGCAGGTGAAATAGAATATCAGCTTCGAGTTGTCAAAGGTATATTCGACGGCGACAAGGCTCATATCAAGACCGTGCGCCGCTATCTTTTTCTTGCAGATTATAGCCGCGTCCATCTCAAGCTCGTGATTTCTCGCGTCGCGCTCGAGGTCGTCCTTGTTGGCAGGGCGGATAATCTTCTTAAGGGGCGGGATAATCTCGGAGGGGTCTACCATCTTGTTGGGCACCTTGACCGTGCCTATCTCGACGCCCCTCGAGGTGTCTACTATAACCCTGTCGTCAGGCTTCAGGGTGTGACCGTTCGGGGAGAAATAGTATATCTTTCCCGCCTTTCGGAAGTTGATGCCCACTATCTCGACGGGCACGTCGGGGGTGAGCTCTACCGATGCGGTATCCTGTATATCGTTGGTTTTCTTATCTGACATTTTTCTTTTCCTTTTCTTATACTTTTAAGAGCCTGATGCCTGATGCGAGGTTGGTGAGCGTGAGGGTGAGGTTAGCGTTTCTCGTGCAGTCCTCGTGCGCTCGGCTGACAAGCTCGTATATCGCGATTAGTCTCGCGTGCTTGAAGGGCTCGGCGAACCGTCGCGCCTCTTCGGGTGTGGGGAAGAACAGAGTGGTGAATTCTCTGGTTTTCCTGGCGGCTGTAAGGTCGCGGAGCGCCTGAATAATCTCCTCCAGCATCGAAAGAAGCTCGCTTCGCTTCGTCGAGAGAGAGGACACCGCCTCGCTTATTCTGACGTATGGCACGCCGGGGGCTGTTGCAGAGAGAAATTTCAGCGTCAGCTCCCGCCTTTCCGCCTCCTCAGCCGAAAGTATGGGGTTCGACAGCTCCAGCGCTCTGCCGAGCCTGCCGTCAGCGGCGGTGATAACAGCATCGAGCGCCGATGGATTGCTCACCGCGAGCGCTCGCGCCTCAGGGCTGATTTTCAGAAGATGCTCTCTTAGCTCACCGTGAGAGAAGCGAGAGAGTGACACGAGCTGCGCTCGGCTCTTTATAGTCGTGAGTATACTGTCAGCGCTCGTGGCGAGCAGCATTATAACCACGTTCTCGGGTGGCTCCTCGAGGACGATGAGCAGAGCGTTCTGCGCCTCGGTCGTCAGCTTTTCGGCGTCGGAAATAATATATACCTTGACGTCAGCCTCGGTGGAGGAGAGGAACATATCCTCCCTGAGCTCCTTGACCTCGCCAACGCCTATGGTAGCCCTGTCCCGGCTCCTCCCGAGCACCCGTACGTCGACGTGACCGCCCGAGAAAATTCTCTGACAGCTTCCGCACGCAGAACAGGGCAGGGGACTGTGAGCGTCCCTTCTTCTTTCGCAGTTGAGAGCGGCGGCGATATTCAGAGCCAGCGTATGCTTGCCCGAGCCGTCCTCGCCAACTATGAGAAAGGCGTGTGGAGCTCTTGCCGAAAGGATGGCAGTGCCTATTCTGTTTTTAGCCTGCTCGTTGCCGAGTATCCGGGGAAAAAGCTGCTTCACGACTGCCTCCAATCACATATTATTCCACCGTATATTCTACCACTCCTCGCGCCAAAAGTCAACACCGTACGCCAAATATAAATATTAATCTTATTTTTCCACACATTGACACTCGTCTTCAAATATGGTAAAATATACCTAGTACCGAGAAGGATCAGGTACAATAAACAAACAAGGAGAAATAAATATGGCACACGTACCAAAGTACAACCCCGGGCAAATCAAGCTCGATCTGCCAACCGCAAATTACGTCTACACCCTTCCTCTTCTATCGTTTGCCGATATTTACGGCACCCTCGGTTTGTCACTTGTATTTAACTACTCGCTCAGCACCTCTGCACAGAACCACTTTAATATGTCACCGGGCTTTAAGCTTAATCTTCACAAAAAGCTGATACTTGACGGAACATCAGCGGACAAGTACATAGATGCTGACGGAAAAATAATAGAGCTGATTAAGAATGGAAGCATCTACACATTTGTGGACGACTCACAGAGAATTATGCGAAGGGAAGCCGGATATTTTGTAGTTGAAAATCCGGATTACAGCACGGAGCTCTTCGTTCTTGACGGAAGATTTTTCAAGCTTTTTGATAAATACGGAAACGAAGTTATCGCGAACGGATACGATATCTCGACAGGGCGCCTCGCTACTATAAAATACAGAGGCAGTAAAACTATATCCCTGTCTTATGATACGTCAGACAGAATCTCAAAGATAAGTTATTATGCAGGCGGCAACTGCAACACAACGTTTTCATATATTACCGGTACTGTAATCGTGAATCATTACTCGGGAATGGAATATGCGGTTACTCGCGGCTCGGGTATGAATATAGACGTTGAGGCTGCTTCCGGCGAAGATAATCACGCTACGATGCATACCGTAGCGCTTGTACAAAACGGAAACAATATAGTAATTTCCAACGGTATTGACGGGGAAACCATAGATTCTACGCAGTATACATATCCAGAAGCAATAAGTGACTGCACAGTAAAGCATGGTTATATTGAAATAACCGATTTTCACGGCGTTAAAAACAGAATACAGTATAGCGGAGATAAGCCGCAGTATTCTTACGAGGTCGAGGGAGAGGATATACTATTCAGAAATCCCGACACGATTTATGAAAGATACTCAAACATCGTTTATATGGTTGGCGCAGAGGATAGTTATTCTAAGGTTCAAATTACGGGAAAGCGAGGCTTATACGAAGGAGTCCAAGCTATAAAAATCAGGGAGGATCCCGATACGTGGCAGGTGTGGACCGATCAGTGCAACCGGTTGGGCGGAGCGGGCTATTACGTTCTGACCGGTTGGGTGAAGCATACCGAAGACAATGAACCTCGTTCTGCCAGCATTCAGATAGCTGCGGGTACGTCTTACTTTATTCACCCAAGAACAAATCGTAATCGTAAATGGACTTATTTTGAGCACGTTATTACGACTACTGCTGCGGCTATTAACATAACCTTGAATTATTCCTCAATTTTTGAATTGAAGGATATAAGAGTTACATTCCGACCTGACGAAGCCTGCGAAAACGAAGATCCGTCACTCCTTATTGGGTCTGAAGACATTTTGGTTTATCACGGTGGTAGCTCATATAAATATTTATTTCTATCCAATAAAACCTGTGGATTTTTTGACGGTACTATTTGTCTTAATCCGGACGAGGAAGATGACGTTTATTTCGAGGATATTTTAAAGTACAAGATTAATCAAAAGTTAGGTGTTAATACTAACGAGTTTTATATTAATAAAGCAAAAACGGTTTATTGTACAGAATCTCTTGGAAGCATTACGTACGAGGGCGGAGAACAGCCCTATCCTCTTAATCAATGTTATATAGGAAAGCATGTTCATACGCATCAGGGAGCAATAACATATGTATTAGTTGACGATATTCCGGGCAAGTTTTTGGTATATCAAACGCTTAACTCCGCAGGAGAGGTTATAAGCTCGCAGGAGCTCGATAGCAACCTCGACGCGATCAGCGCCGTGTCGGAAAACGTAACGAGAAACTGGGTGCGAAATGCTAACGGACTTCTTACTAGTGAGGAGGTTGTTGGCTTATATACCAGAACAACCGCTTATGGTGAAGATAGCAGCGGAAATCCGACGGTAACTCAGACAGATGAATTTGGAAAGCAGACGGTATATACCCTTGATGAAATCTGGGGCGCTGTTACCTCAGTCACGCTTCCCAACGGTACCGTAGTAACCGATGAGTATGATGACGATATGTCTGCTCTTTTGGAGAGAAGCTTCGGACAAGGGCGCTCAAATTCCATTGAGTATTCTCTCGGTAATCCGTCCGCCTATGAAACGGGCGCATTGAGATACACTATGACCTATTCGGAAGGAAAGCTGACCTCGGTTTTAAAATGCGCGAGTGGAGTCGAGGAGCACGAGTATAGCACGAATAGTACGAATAACTCTGACAGCGTCATAAGCTACTATCCACAAAAAACCGGCAATGTATATTCTGACATATCTCGCTTTGATAAGTATGGAAGATTTACCTCGCTTGACGGCGCTGTAACAAACGTTTATTGCACTTATCCCATCTTTAATTCACAGACAGGAGAATTAACTAACGAGCTGTCAAATGCGAGCGCTGTTTTAGCAAAGGTAACCGACGAGGTGGCAGACGAGGTTGCGAGATTCAGCTATGC
>JAFTST010000051.1 GCA_017467165.1 Clostridia bacterium
AGCAAAGCGTCAGGCGGTTACCAACCCCGACAGAACTATCATGTCCATCAAGAGAGATATGGGTACCGACCGTAGAGTCCTCATCGACGACCACAGCTACACCCCCCAGGAAATTTCCGCTATGATTCTGCAGAAGCTCAAGAGCGACGCGGAGGCATATCTCGGAGCTACCGTTACCGAGGCGGTTATCACCGTTCCCGCATACTTCACCGACGCTCAGCGTCAGGCAACCAAGGACGCGGGCAGAATAGCAGGCCTTGACGTCAAGAGAATTATCAACGAGCCCACAGCGGCAGCCCTCGCCTACGGTATGGATAAGGAGGAGTCGCAGAAGATAATGGTATTCGACCTTGGAGGCGGTACCTTCGACGTTTCGCTTCTCGATATCTCCGACGGAGTATTTGAGGTTCTGGCAACCGCAGGCAACAACAGACTCGGCGGCGACGATTTCGACGAGAGAATTGTCAACTGGATGGCAGAGAGCTTCGCCAAGGAAAACGGCGGAATCGACCTCAGACGTGACAAGATGGCTCACCAGCGCCTTCGCGACGCGGCAGAAAAGGCTAAGATAGAGCTCTCGGGCGTTATGTCCACCGACATCTCCCTGCCCTTCATCACCGCAGACGCCACAGGCCCCAAGCACTTCGAGGCGACTCTCACCAGAGCGAAGTTTGACGAGCTCACACACGACCTCGTCGACGCTACCATGGAGCCCACGAGAAAGGTGCTCAAGGATGCAGGCATCTCCGCATCCGAGGTTTCCAAGGTTCTTCTCGTCGGCGGCTCGACCAGAATCCCCGCAGTTCAGGACGCGGTTAAGAAGTTCATGGGCAAGGAGCCCTTCAAGGGCATCAACCCCGACGAGTGCGTTGCTATCGGCGCGGCTATTCAGGGCGGCGTTCTCGGCGGCGACGTCAAGGACGTGCTCCTTCTCGACGTTACTCCCCTCTCTCTCGGTATCGAAACGATGGGCGGAGTATTCACCAGAATTATCGACAGAAACACCACTATTCCCGTCAAGAAGAGCCAGGTCTTCTCCACCGCGGCTGACAGCCAGACCTCGGTTGAAATCCACGTTCTTCAGGGCGAGCGCGAGATGGCGGCAGGTAACCACACTCTCGGCAGATTCGTCCTTGACGGTATTCCCGCCGCACCCCGCGGTATTCCTCAGATTGAGGTAACCTTCGACATCGACGCCAACGGTATAGTCAACGTTACCGCGCTCGACAAGGGCACGGGCAAGCAGCAGCACATCACCATCAAGTCCTCCACCAATATGTCCAAGGAGGATATCGACAAGGCTGTCCGCGAGGCAGAGCAGTTCGCCGAGGAGGACAGAAAGCAGAAGGAGGCTGTTGAGGCTAAGAACGTTGCCGAGAACACCATCTTCCAGACCGAAAAGGCGCTGGGCGAGCTCGGCGACAAGGTTTCCGAGAGCGAGAAGGAGCCCGTACGCGCGGCTATCGAAAAGCTCCGCGGCATTCTTGACTCGGGCGATACCGAGGCTATAAGAGCAGGCACCGATGAGCTCCAGAAGGCGTTCTATCCCATCGCGGAGAAAATCTACGCGCAGAGCTCCACAACAGACGGCGGTGACGACGACGGCGCGGGCAGTGGTGACGGAAGCTACTACAACTCTGACTTCGAGGATAAGACGGGCGAGTAATTTCACCCAAAAAACAGAGGGCGTGTCACGTTTTTCGGCGTGGCGCGCCCAAGAGTTGTTTTTTTCCGACTATCTATAAATACTGAGGAAGCTGATAATGGCAGAAAAAAGAGATTACTATGAGGTGCTGGGCGTATCCAAGAGCGCCACGCCCGAGGAAATAAAAAAAGCATACCGCGCCCTCGCCAAGAAATATCACCCCGATATGAACCCCGGCGACAAGGAAGCCGAGGCGAAGTTCAAGGAGGTCAACGAGGCGTACGCCATTCTCTCCGACGAGGATAAGAGAAGACAGTACGACCAGCTCGGACACGCGGCATTCGAGGGTCCCTCAGGCGGAGGCTACGGCGGATACGGAGGCGGCTTCGAGGGTGGCTTCGGCGGATTTGATTTCTCGGATATTTTTTCATCCTTCTTCGGAGGCGGCTCGTCGAGAGCAGATACGAGAAATGCGCCCCAGGAGGGCGACGATATACTTACAAGGGTTACCCTTGAGTTCGAGGAGGCGGTATTCGGCTGCAAGAAGGAGGTCAACTTCTCCAGAGTCGAGGGCTGTCCCGACTGCGGCACGACGGGCGCAGAAAAGGGCACCAAGCCCGAGACCTGCTCAAGCTGTCGCGGAAAGGGCTTCGTCGTAGCTCAGCAGCAGACTATGTTCGGCTACACCCAGACAAGAAGAGCCTGCACGTCCTGTAACGGCACGGGTAAGATTATCAAGACCCCCTGCAAGAATTGCAACGGCAAGGGATATATCAAGATTAACAAGCGCCTTGAGGTCACTATACCGCAGGGCATTGACAATATGCAGAGGGTTGTTCTCAGAGGACAGGGCTCCGCGGGAAGAAACGGCGGCCCGAGCGGCGACCTGGTTATCGAGGTTAAGGTCAAGCCGCACAAGATTTTCAGAAGAGACGGAATGAATCTCTACTGCGAGGTCAAGGTAAGCTTCGTTGATGCGGCACTAGGCGCTACCATAGAGGTGCCTCTACTCGGCGGAAAGGTTGAAAAATTCGACCTGCCCGAGGGAACGCAGACGGGCAGCTCCTTCACCCTCAGAGGCAAGGGCGTGCCGAATATCAACAACCCCAAGAGAGTGGGCGACCTGATTTTCACAGTTATTATCGAAACGCCAAAGGGACTCACCTCAGAGCAGAAAAAGCTTCTCCGCGCCTTCGACGACAGCTTCGGCGAGAAGAAGGGCTCGGGAAAGAAAAGAATATTCAAATAAAATATGGGCGGGAACAGAGGAAAAATCCACTACTCCCGCCTTTTTTATTTTTGGCTGAAAAATTAACCTTCCACCGACCTCACTAAGAAATCCTCACCACAGCGACGGTCATATCGTCGGTCTGGGCAAATCTTCGCTTCGCCTCGTAGAGTATCAGGTCGGCGTAGTCCTTGAGGCTTCCCTCGGGCTCCCCTGCGAGAAGCTCAATAAGCCACGCGGTGTCCTCGGTAGCAACGCCGTCGGACATCATAATTATCAGGTCGCCCGCCTCAACCTGCGCCTTGATTCGCTCGCACTCAGCTCCCTTCAGAGCGCCCAGAGCGGCGGTGCGGCTTCTTATTCTGAAAATTGAGGAGGCTCGCTTGATATAGGAGGACGCCGCGCCGCTCTTATAGAAATACGCGTCCCCCGTGACCGAATCAAAGCTGAAAAGGTCGGCTGTCGAGATGAATTCCTCTCCCTTTTTTCTGATAATATGGTTGACAAGCTTGAATATATTCTGGTTTCCGATAGCGGAACAAAAGGCTGTCGAAATGAAGTCCGAGACGAAATCCGAGGCGCGTCTGGCTTCTTTTCCCGTTCCGACTCCGTCACAGATAAGACACCCGAAGACTCCGTCGTCGCCCTCGATAAGCCGAACCGTGTCGCCCGAAATCTCCTCGCCACCTCTCGCTATACCCGAAAACGCGGCGCTCACCGAAAATCTTTTCGCCGCCGAGCACTCAAGAAGCGCTATGCTTGCCCTCCGATAGAAATCCGGCGAGCCGAGAACGAGTCCCGTGCGCTCTTCTATCTCGTCCTTGAGCTCGGGCGAGCTGATGGTTCTTCCGCTCTCATCCTCAGCGGCGATAATGATGTGCGGGCGTCTTTCTCCGTACACCGCACAGCAGCCAATCTCAAGCCCTACCGCCGCCATAGCCGACTCTACCTTTTCCCTAAGATAGTCGTTAGAGCTCTTTTCTCTGTCGTCCGAAAGTCTTGCCTCGGATAAGAGCTTGGTGACAAGCTCCAGAAACTCCGCGTAGCCCGCGTCCCTTTCCGCTCTGAAGCGGCTCTCGTTGAGTATAGCCACGGCTCTGTTGACACTCTCGACTATTCCGCCCTTCAGATTATCAAAGGAGGGATAGCCCTCGAAGGCATCCTCGGTTATCGGCTGTGAGGCCAGGAGCATTTTTGACATTTTTTCCACGATTTCCTCGGGTAAGTCGACACGCCCCTCTATTTCAGAGCCCTGAGTGCGCTCCTGTATGTATCTGTCCGCAGTCTCGCGTATCAGCGATCTCAGCTCGTACAGACTCGGCGGCTCGCTGTTCTCCGCGCATTTTCTGACTATTGACGCCAGCGAGGTAAGATTAACTGCAAGCGCGTCGGTAGCCGCCCGTCGCTTACTCTTGTAGGACAGGGACATAGTGCCGACCATATCCTTCGCCTCCTTCTCGGCGCTCTTTCCCTCAGCCTCTGCTCTGACGGGGTCAATCCTTTTCAGAAAGGGCACCGATACCAGAGCAGCGAAAAGATACTCGGGCAGAGTTGACAAAACACCGCTGACGCCGCCCGCGTAGGCGCACCAGCCGACGACTGCGGCACCGCCGCCGATAAGTGCATAGGTCGCGCCGAGCTTGAAAAGAATTCCCGCGACAAGACCGAGAAGAGCGAACGCCGCCGCGTAGACGGGCGAAAGGCACAGCGAGCTGACAAATCCTGTCGCCGCTCCCCTCAGCGAGCCGAATCTGCGAGAGGCAGCGAGGGTTATAGCGGGCGAAAATATGTACGCGGCAGAAATGCCGAGAAGATTGTACTCCGAGAGCGACAGAGAGATAAGCAGGACCAAAAACAGCGCGGATGCCTGGTAGAAAATGAGCTCCGCCTTTTTCTTATCCGTCCTTCCCGACAGGGATAGAACACGCGCGTCCTTGGTGAAAAGCGAAAACAGGTCGGGCCCGTCGAACAATCCCGAAAAGCCGAGCGTTGAGAGCGGCGGAAGAAGTATCATTGACACGCCGAAGGCTACGGTCGTCAGGGTGAAGCCCGAGAGAAGCACCTCGTAGACCGCGGCTATGAAGCCACCTATGACCGACGAGGACATTCTGAGAAGCACGCTTTCTCCGAAAACGGACTGTCCCTCGTCCTTGTCCGAGGTGCCCGAGATAATCACCCTGAGAAATACTACAATAACCGAAATCATAGCGTAGATGACTCCGGATTTTCCAAGCGTCAGCGAGCCTAACACCGCTCCAACTGTGGCTATCCATATTCTCGTCGGCAGGGCGGCAACGAATCCAAGCGAGAGCGGGTGCGCTCCGAAGATAACGTGACACCGAGCGAACAGAAATGAGATTATCAGAGTGAAGAGGTCGTATATCGGCACCTCCTTGTTCTTTTGTCTGAGCGAGAGGGCTTCCCTCAGCCTTCCCAATATACCGCCGCCACGGGCTTGTCCCGAGGCGCGCGGAGTCGTTCTTTCCATAATTTATCCTCCCGAAAAAGCATTAGTCCAAGACTATACCCTATTCTACACCGAGCGCTCGGTATTTCTTGGCGCAATCCGCCGTCGAATGAGGAAAAACCTAGGAAGGATTTCGAAAACTCTGTCTTATCCGCCGCCCCCGTGTCATTTTTTAGAAAAGCGTGCGAAAGGTTTTTGGCTAAAGTGCGGAAAAGTATGAATATTTTCGGAAAATCCCTCCCACCAAAAAAGAGGCTCTCCTCAATTCAAGGAGAGCCACGTCAAGGCTATAACAGTTCAGTTCTTGAGCGAATGTATGGGCGCGGGAATTCTGCCGCCGCGATGTATGAAATCAAAGGACGACTCCCTGTGAGTGGGCATTATCGGCGCGTGTCCGAGAAGACCGCCGAACTCAACGCTCTCGCCGACTCCCTTTCCATACACGGGTATGATTCTCACCGCCGTGGTCTTGGTATTGACAACGCCGATAGAAATCTCGTCGGCTATGATAGCCGAAATGGTTTCCGCAGAGGTATCGCCCGGCACGGCAATCATATCAAGTCCTACGGAGCATACCGCGGTCATAGCCTCCAGCTTTTCGAGAGTCAGAACGCCCGACTCCGCCGCCGCTATCATTCCTCTGTCCTCGCTGACGGGAATAAAGGCACCCGAAAGTCCGCCAACGTGTCCCGACGCCATAACTCCGCCCTTCTTCACCGCGTCGTTAAGCAGAGCGAGAGCGGCAGTCGTGCCGTGAGTGCCACAGACCTCGAGTCCCATATTTTCAAGTATCTCAGCCACCGAGTCACCCGCGGCGGGTGTGGGAGCGAGAGAGAGGTCAACTATTCCGTAGGGCACGCCGAGTCTTTTCGCCGCCTCGGAGGCTATGAGCTGTCCTACTCTGGTTATCTTGAAGGCAATTTTCTTGATAGTTTCGGCGAGGGTGGAGAAATCGCACTGTCCCGCCTCCCTGATAGCCGCCGCAACGACGCCGGGGCCGCTGACTCCGACGTTAATCACCGTGTCGGGCTCACCTATTCCGTGCATCGCGCCGGCCATGAAGGGATTGTCCTCGGGGATATTGGCGAAGACGACGAGCTTGGCGCAGCCGATGGAATCTCTGTCGCGAGTCAGATAAGCCGACTCCTTGACCACCTCGCCCATTATCCGTACCGCGTCCATATTTATACCCGCCTTGGTGCTGGCAACGTTAACCGACGAGCACACGCGCTCCGTCACCGAGAGCGCCTCGGGTATGGACCTGATTAGCGCGTCAGCGCCCTTGGTGAAGCCCTTCTGCACCAGGGCAGAAAAGCCGCCTATAAAGTTAACTCCCAGCGCCTTCGCCGCCCTGTCAAGCTCTCTGGCGAGCCTGACGAAGCCCCCCTCGTCAAGCCCCGAGCCGACAAGGGATATTGGAGTGACGGATATGCGCTTATTGACGATGGGAATACCGTAGGTAGCCTCGAGCTGCTCGCACACCTGCACGAGTCTGCCCGCGCTCCGTGTTATCTTATCGTACACCCTGGCGCAGAGTCTTTCGGGATCGTCGGATATGCAGTCGAAGAGGGATATACCCATCGTGACCGTTCTTATATCCAGGTTTTCCTCCCGTATCATTCTGATAGTTTCAAGTATATCGGTAGTGTTCAGCATAATTATATCCTGTGCATGCTGTTGAAGATATCCTCGTGCATAACACGGATATCAACGCCAAGCGCGCCCCCTGCATTCTCCAGATTTTCCTTGAAGGTCCTGAAATCGCTCTCAAGCTCGCCAAGCTCCACGAGCATTATCATAGCGAAGTACTCGCTCATAACCGTCTGGCTGATATCGACGATGTTGGCGCCCCATTTCGCGCACTCCGAGCTCGCCGCGGCGATAATTCCCTTCTTGTCCCTTCCGATAACGGTAACGACTGCTTTCATATTTTTCTCCTTTCGGGGAATGAATTGTTATCTGACACAATTTTACTACATACGGGGGCGAATTGGCAAGGGATTTCTTGATTTTAGTTTAATTTTGTGATAGAATATAGATAAGACGGCAGCTTTGGCTGTGGGTTTGTTCATTTTTAATGCCTGAGGTGGCGCATATGTCAGAAAAAATCGGTATAGTTATCATAGATAAGTGCGAGGGTATGACCTCTCAGACGGTGGTTAACCGTGTCAAAAGAATATTCGGAGTGAAAAAAGCGGGCCACACGGGCACTCTCGACCCTATGGCGACGGGCGTGCTCCCCGTGCTTCTCGAAAGAGGGGTGAAGGCCAGTGAATTTATGCTCACCTCGGACAAGCACTACGGCGCGACACTTCTTCTCGGCATCACCACCGACACCGAGGACACGACGGGCGAGGTGCTTTCCCGCTCGGAGACTATTCCCACCGAGGACGCGATCAGGACGGCGGCAGAGAGCCTCGTCGGCGAAATAATGCAGACTCCCCCTATGTACTCCGCCCTGAAGGTCGACGGAAAAAAGCTGTACGAGCTCGCCCGAGAGGGTAAGGTTATCGACAGAGAGCCGAGAAAAATCACCGTATATTCGATAGGAGTCGAAAGACTCTCTGACAGAGAATATTATCTTGACGTGGTATGCTCCGGCGGCACCTACATACGCACGATATGCGCAGATATCGGAAGACTCGTTGGCTGTGGCGGCGTGATGTCCTCACTAAGAAGGCTCACGGCATCCGGCTTTTCCATCTCCGAGGCGCACACCCTCGAGGAGCTTGAAAATATGACCGACGAGGAAAGAGCGGGCGTTATTCTTCCCGTCGAGCGCGTTTTTGAAAAATATGACGTGGTGGCTCTTCCCGACTTTTTCGCAAGGCTTGCTCACCACGGGCTTGAAATATACCAGAAAAAGATAAAAACCGCCTATAACGTGGGGGAGCGTGTGAGATTATACGACTCACTTGGCTTTTTCGCCGTGGGCGAGGTGATGCAGTTCGAGGACGGCACCGCCATCAAGCCGATAAGGCAATTCAGATAAATTCAGGAAAGAGAGGATAGGCTATGGCGACGAAATGGACGCCGATGCAACAGAGAGCGATAGACGTCAGAGATAAGACGCTTTTGGTTTCTGCCGCCGCAGGCTCGGGAAAAACCGCAACCCTCACCGAGAGAATAATCCGCTCCCTGACAGACGAAAAAAATCCCGTCAATATAGAGGAAATGCTCGTGGTCACCTACACGACCCTCGCCGCGGGAGAGCTCTCCGAGAGAATAGGAAGGAAGCTGAGGGAAAGGCTGAAGGCCGCCCCCGAGGACGAAAACCTGAAAAGGCAGCTCAATATGCTCCCGACAGCCAAGATATGCACCATAGACTCCTACTGCGCGGAGATAGTCAGGGCCAACGCCGAGAGGCTTGGAATAAGCCCGAGCTTCCGCATCCCCGACGGAGCGGAGTGCGCTCTTATCGCAGAGAGCATACTCGACGGCGTTTTCGCCGAGATATACGAGGGCGAGCTTCCCGAGGTTGCAAGCCCCGAGGAGCTTTCGGAGCTTTCGGAGTGCCTTACCGACACGGGAAGACAGGGCGAGCTCGCGGCAGTGATAGCGAAGCTGTACGACTCCACCAAGTCGGCTCTTGACGGCGTAGAGACCTTCGTTTCGCTCATAGAGGAATATAACCCCGAAAAATTCACACGGGTGGAGAACACCCGCTTCGGCAGATATATAATGACACGCCTTCGCGCTATGGCGAGCCACTATGAGAAAATACTGAGAGATGCGCTCCTTGAGGTACCCTCGGGAAGGAGCGACAAGCTTGACAAGGTCGTGGATATGCTCAGGGAGGACCACAAGCTGTGCGTATCTCTTCTTGGCGCCGAAAGCTACGCCGAGGCGAGAGATATACTCCGCTCTCATACCTTCGGCAAGGCGGCGGGAAACACCGACAAGACCCTCCCACCCACGACTCAGATACACAGCTCTCTGCGCGACGACGCGACACGCCTTTCCGATAAATTCTTCGTCCACACCGAAGCGGACTGGAAAATCTCCTACGAGGGACTCTATCGCACCCTCGGCGTGCTTATTCGAATAATGAGGCTCTTCGATAGGCTTTTCCGCGAGGAAAAGCTCAGACGCGGCATAGCGGAATTCTCGGATATCGAGCGCTACGCCTACGAGTGTCTTTGGCAGGACGGAGAGCTTACCGATACAGCGCGTGCAGAGGCGAGAAGGTTCAAGCAGGTGTATATCGACGAGTACCAGGACGTCAATAACATTCAGGACAAGATTTTCGAGGCGGTTTCCCAGCCCACCAATCGCTTCATGGTCGGCGATATCAAGCAGAGCATATACCGCTTCAGAAGCGCCAACGCGGATATTTTCGCAGAAATGAAGCGCGCCTATCCCGATATAGACAGCGCAGGCGACAGCGACAGGGCGACCATCTTCATGTCGGACAACTTCCGCTGTGACAGAGGCATCATTGACTTCGTCAACCTGATTTTCGACCGCGCCTTCGGGCTTATTGGCGACAGCATAGGCTACGTTTCCGAGGACCGCCTCAACTGCTCGAAGACCTACGACGACTACCCCGAGCCGCCCGTACGAAAGCCCGAGCTCTGTGTTTTGGACAGCTCGGCGCTGAAATCGAAATACAAGGGTGTCGAGGGATATAACGATAAGATGATATCCCCCATAGCAACCGCGGAGAAAATCCGAGAGCTTCTGGATAAAGGCAGAAAGAACGACGGCACGCCGATACTGCCCGGGGACATCGCTATAATAATGCGCACCGCCAAGGGAAAGAGCAACCTCTACAAGGATGCGCTTGACAGCTTGGGCATCCCTGCGTCCGTGTCGGAGGAGGTCAGCTTTTTCCTGACGCCCGAGGCTCTTCTCACCCTGTGCCTTATCAACTCAATAGACAATCCGAAAAGAGATATATATCTCGCAGGACTGATGCTGTCGCCTCTTTATTCCTTCACCGCCGACGAGCTTGCGCGGATAAGGCGAACCAAGGCAGACACCCTCTACGACTCGCTGAGGGGCTATATAGAGGAGCACCCTGAATATAGGAAGGGAAAGGAGTTTCTATCCTCGCTAGAGCGCTACCGACTGCTCGCCGAGGGAAGTCCCGCAGACGCGCTTCTTCTTCGTCTGTACAATGAAACGGGGCTTCTCGCCCTCGCCGCACGCGACGGCACAGCGGACAGGCTGTTTCAGCTCTACGACTACGCGCGAAGCTTCGAATCCAGCTCCTTCAAGGGTCTGTATAGCTTTATCTCATATATCAACAGTATCATAGACAGAAAGAATAACCTCAATAAGAAGGAGTCGCCGAAGGACAAGGACAGCGTTGCCATTCTCACTGCCCACGGCTCGAAGGGACTCGAATATCCCGTGGTGTTCTACGTCGGCTCAGAATCGGGCTTTGGCGGAAGCGACGGCGGTACTGCTCCGAGATTTGAGTATCAGGAGGGCTTTGGCATAGGTATGTACCTGCGCTCACCGTCGGGACTCTCGCTTGTGAGAAACGCTACCAAAAACGTCATCAAGGACTACTCGGAGCGCCGCGAGCTCGAGGAGGAGCTGCGCATCCTCTACGTTATTCTGACAAGAGCCAGGGAAAGACTGTATATAGTCGCCACCGCGGACAAGAAATGGGACGCCTTCGAAAAGGAGACGGAGTATGCGAGAGTCTACCTTGACTCATACTCGATATACAACCAGCCAAGCGCTCTGAGGGTTATTCTCGCCACAGAGGGAGTGGCTCTTACTGATATTTCCGACTTTCTTTCAGAAATACCGCCCGAGATATCTCTAAGCGCGGATTTGTCAACTGTTGTTGACAAATTGACGGATAAAAAACCAAAAAAACTCGACACGCCCCCTGAGTTTGACTTCATCGCTCCCACGAGTGAGAGAGCCGGAGAGATAGTCGTTCCCGATAAGTACAGGGAGGGTGAGCTGTACAAGCTTATCACCGAGAGATTCAAATTCCGTCACCCGCTCGCCCACCTCACAACCCTTCCCGAGAAGCTGTCGGTATCAAAGCTGTATCCTGAGCTGCTTGACGGCACCGAGGGAGAGGCTCTCGAGCTTGACCACGCTGACAGAATGAGAAGAGACAGCGTCAATCTGAAGCTCCCGGGTCTTGGAATACTCCCCGAATTTATCTCTGGAAAGGATACCGAGTCGAGCCTCAAGCGCGGCATCGCCACACACCTTCTGTTTCAGTTCTGCGACCTCGAGAGGTTATATTCCGAGGGAGGCGCGAGCGAGCTCGAAAGGCTTGTCGCTGAGGGCTATATTTCCCCAGAGGACAAGGTGAGAGTGCGGCTTGATGAGGTGGAGATGTTCCGCCGCTCCGAGCTACTTTCCAGGATGCGATCAGCTAAGAGCATCTTCCGCGAGTTCAGATTCAACGTACTGCTGGACGCCGAGAGCTTCACAGAAACCAACAAGGAGCTCTACCGCGGCGAGAAAATACTCGTTCAGGGAGTTATCGACTGTCTGTATGAGGACGAGCTCGGAGAGCTGCACCTCGTCGACTACAAGACCGACAGACTTACCCGAGCGGAGCTTAAGGACAGAGCCCTGGCTGAGCTCAAAATGAGGGAAAGCCACTCGACACAGCTCTCCTACTACGCCGAGGCAGTAAGGCGCATTTTCGGAAAATATCCAACGACGAAAAAAGTATATTCTCTGCATCTTGGAGATACGCTTGACGTCTAGAGTCAGAGGCTCTTTCTCAAAATTCAGAAAAACGCGAGGTAGAATAGCTTTTCTGCCTCGCTTATCTTTTTATTCGGTTTTTTATTGACTAATCGCTCAATATATGCTATAATCTTGCTTTGGAAAAATATTTTAAAATTAAATTGGAGAAAAACAATGAAGTGGACTTCACTCAATGACCTCAGAGAGAGCTTTCTCTCCTTCTTCGAGAGCAAGGGACATCACAGACTCCCCAGCTTTTCTCTTATTCCCAACAATGATAAATCGCTTCTTCTGATAAATTCGGGTATGGCGCCTATGAAAAAGTTTTTCACAGGCGAGGAAACTCCCCCCAGCAAGAGAGTATGCACCTGCCAGAAGTGTATAAGAACGCCCGACCTCGAGAGAGTCGGACATACCGCGCGTCACGGCACATACTTCGAGATGCTCGGTAACTTCTCCTTCGGCGACTACTTCAAGGAGGAGGCTATTCCGTGGGCTTGGGAATTTCTCACCGTGACCCTTGAGATTCCCGAAAACCTGCTCTGGCCCTCGGTGTATGAGAAGGACGACGAGGCATACTCCATCTGGCGCGATAAGATTGGTGTGCCCGAGGAGCATATAGTCAGACTCGGCAAGGCGGACAACTTCTGGGAGCACGGCTCGGGTCCCTGTGGCCCCTGCTCCGAGATATACTTCGACAGAGGAATAAAATACGGCTGTGGCTCACCCGACTGCAAGCCGGGCTGTGACTGCGACAGATTCATGGAGATATGGAACAACGTATTCTCACAGTTTGACAACGACGGCAAGGGTAACTACACCGAGCTCGCTCAGAAAAATATCGACACGGGTATGTGACTTGAGCGTCTTGCCTGCGTTCTGCAGGGGGTTGACAATCTTTTCGAGGTTGACACCGTCAGACGAATCCTCGACACCGTGTGCGCCATAGCGGAAAAGACCTACGGCTCGGACAAGTCCGATGACGTTTCCATCCGTGTGGTCACCGACCATATAAGGAGCGCTACCTTCATGATTTCCGACGGCGTTATCCCCTCCAACGAGGGCAGAGGCTACGTCCTTCGCCGTATCATTCGCCGCGCCTGCCGCCACGGCAAGCTGCTTGGCATCAACCGCAGCTTCCTTGAGGAGCTGTGCGAAATAGTTATCTCTCTGAATGAGAACGCGTATCCCGAGCTGAAAACCAAAAGGGAGTATATTCTAAAGGTTGTCAGACTTGAGGAGGAGCGCTTCAACGCTACCATCGACGCTGGTCTCGGTATTCTCTCGGGCATTATCACCGCCGCTGAGGCGGAGGGTAAGGATATCATCTCGGGTGACGACGCCTTCAAGCTGTACGACACCTTCGGATTTCCTATCGACCTTGTCCGCGAGATTGCAGCCGAAAAATCCTTCAGCATAGACGAGGAGGCTTTCTCAAGGCTTATGAACGAGCAGAAGGCTCGCGCCAGAGCGGCGAGAGGTAACATCTCGGGCTGGGCAGACGGACAGGGCTCGCTGCTTGAGGGTATTCCGGCTACCGAGTTTCTCGGATATACCGAAAGCTCCTGCGAGGCTAAGGTTGTAGCTATCATCTCCGACGGAGAGAGAGTTGACACGCTTAATGAGGGCGAGTGCTCGGTTATCTTCGACCGCACCGTATTCTACGGAGAGGGCGGCGGACAGGTCGGCGACAGCGGCGAGGGAAAGAGCTCCGAGGTCAGCTTCTCCGTGCTCGATACCAAGAAAACAAGCGGAATATATATCCACGAAATTAAGATAGAAAGCGGCAAGCTCTCGGTCGGCGACACCGTTACCCTCGCTATCGATAAGACAAGACGAGAGGCTATCGAAAGAAATCACTCGGCGTGCCATCTTCTTCAGGCGGCGCTCCGCTCCGTACTCGGAAATCACGTCGAGCAGGCAGGCTCCTACGTCGACGAGAACAGAGTCCGCTTTGACTTCACTCACCTTTCTGCCCTGACCGAGGACGAGCTTTCGAGGGTCGAGGCTATAGTTAATAAAAATATACTCCTGGCAGAGGAAAGCTGCATCACCGTTACCGATATGGCTACCGCCAAGCTGATGGGCGCTATGGCGCTATTTGGCGAGAAGTACGGAAACGAGGTAAGGGTTGTCAGAATGGGTATGTCCTCCGTAGAGCTCTGCGGCGGTACTCACGTTTCCAACACGGGAAATATCGGTCTATTTAAAATCATATCCGAGACCTCGGTTGCCGCAGGTGTCAGAAGAATAGAGGCTACCACGGGACTTGGAGTTATAGCCCTGCTCAACGAGAAGCAGGAGCTTATCAACGAGTGCGCCCGCGAGCTGAAATCCCCCAACCCCAACAATATAGCCAAAAAGGCTCAGTCCGTGCAGACTGAGCTGAAGGAAGTAAGGCGCGAGCTCGACAGCCTCAACGCCAAGGTTGCAGAAATGAAGGCTGAGAGCCTTCTTGACGGAATGAAGACTATCGGCAGCTTCAGAGTACTGACAGCCAAGGTAGAGATGAAGCCCGACGCGGCAAGAGCGCTCACCGACACCGTCAAGGCTAAATATCCCGACGGCGTGGCTATTCTCGCGGTAGTATTCGAAGGAAGGCTCAACTTCGTTGCCGCGGCAGGAAAGGACGCCGTAGCAGGCGGTGTGCACTGCGGAAATATTCTGCGCGAGGTTTCTGCTGTGACAGGCGGAAAGGGAGGCGGAAGACCCGACAGCGCTATGAGTGGCGGCAGAGATATCGATAAGATTGACGCGGCTCTGGCACGCGCTGTTGAGATTATCTCGGCGCTTTAATTTAGTCTAAACCAAAAAGAGAGATGCTACGGCATCTCTCTTTTTCTATAAATACACTCTTTAATTGATAAGCCCGTCCAAAACTCCGCTTATTGATACGAAGAGCGAAAACGCGCTGAAAACGAAGCCTACTATACCGACGATAAGTCCGAAAACCGACATTTTGTCAAAATATCCGAGCTTTTTTCTCGATATAAGCGCGAAAACAACAGCGCCTACTGCTAAGGGAAAGGACACGTACCAGAAGGCGCAGAGCGCCACCGACAGCACAGACAGAGCCAGCGACAGAAGCGACCAACCCATAGACCTCTCCTTGGGCGAGGCGGGAAGGTCGTAGTATTCTACCTCTTCTTTATAGGAGCCTTCCTTTTGGTCGGTATATTCCTCGTAGTCTATCTCGTCATTCTCCGGAGCCTCATCGGGCAGACTCTTCGGCAGATTATCGTTTTCGTCAAAGCTACCTCTCATACTGCTTTCCTTCCTTTCTATATATAACGCGCGCATATATCCGACCTCGCGCGAGCTAACTATATTATATATCACAATTTCAAAAAAAGCAACGAATAATTTAATTTCGCCGACAAATACTAGAAAAAAAGAGGTGAAAAAATGAAGCAACTGACAAAAAACGAAAAGCTCGAGATTATCAAGCGCCACACTCCAAAGAGTAAAACCTTAAGAAACTGTATATTAGCAGGGCTTATCGGGGGTACTATCTGCCTTGTGGCAGAGCTGTCGAGAAGGCTTTATCTCTACCTCGGTGTGAATAAGGACGACTCTACCCTGCTCGCCTCGCTGACTATAATTCTTCTGAGCGGACTTGCAACAGCGCTTGGCTTTTTCGACCGTATCGGAAGACACGCAGGAGCGGGAACCTTGGTGCCCATCAGCGGCTTTTCCAACTCTGTGGTATCGGGCGCTATCGACTCGCAGAGCGAGGGCTATATATCGGGAGTCGGAATCAAGATTTTCTCGGTGGCTGGTCCCGTTATACTGTACGCTACGGTTTCGGGGGTAATCTACGGCCTTATTATATATATTATAGGTGGAATTTCGGCTGTTATCTGACGCTTTTTCGGACGAAAAAGCAAACTTCGGTTTTCAAATCAAGGCTTCAAAAAATAAAATAAAGGTTTACATTAGCAAGTGAAAAGATTGATAAAATTAACCACGCCTGCCACCATTCGCTCATATTCTGCGGTTGGCGGCTACGAGGAGGGACGGGGACCTCTCGGAAAAAGCTTCGACCACATAGACGAGGGGTGTCTTTTCGGTAAGGACACCTGGGAGAAGGCAGAGGCGGAGATGTCGCGCACCTCGTTAAATCTCGCCCTGGCAAAGGCATCTCTCAGTCATACTGAGCTCGACCTTATCGTCGCGGGCGACCTGCAGAATCAGTGCGTAGCCTCGGCTATCGGACTTTCCTCATTCGGTACGGGGTATCTCGGAATATATGGCGCCTGCTCCTCCTGTGCCGAGGGACTCGTTATAGCTTCAAGCCTTCTGTCACAGGAGGGTGGAAGAGCGGCTGTCGTCACCTCAAGCCACAACAGCGCGGCTGAAAGACAGTTTCGTATGCCCGTGGAGTACGGCGGTCAGAGAACCCCCTCGGCAGGCTGGACCTCTACTGCCGCGGCGTCATTCATTCTTGAGGCCGAGGGCTCTTTGGGTGAGGTGTGCATATCAAACTGTCTTATCGGCAGAATGATAGACGGAGCGACCACAGACGGCTCTAATCTTGGCGGCGCTATGGCATTCGCCGCGCTCGACAGCATTCTCACCTATTTTGAGCTGAGCGGAGAGTCGGCCAGCGAGTTCGACTATATCGTCACGGGTGACCTTGGAAAGGTAGGCTCTCTCGTTCTCGGAGAGCTTCTCTCTGATGCTCTGCCCGCCGCAGCTCCCCGTCACGTTGACTGCGGAAACATTCTCTACGGAGGGCAGTGCGACGTACACGGCGGAGCGAGCGGCTGTGGCACCTCAGCGGCGGTTCTGGCTACCCATTTTCTCCCGAAGCTCCACTCGGGCGAGCTGTCGAATATATTATTCTTCTCAACTGGCGCTCTGATGTCGCCCTCCTCTCTGCTGCAGGGAGAGAGCATTATCGGAATTGCCCACGGAGTTAAAATATCAAGGACGGATTTTCTGTCAAGAGAAAGGAGCTCTGGAGTATGAGCCTGGTTCTGACCTTCACCGTAGGGGCTGTGTGCTGTATAATTGCCCAGCTTCTTATCGACCTCACAGCCCTGACCCCCGCGAAAATTCTTGTAGGCTACGTCTGCGCAGGAGTTGCTCTTTTCGCCCTGGGAATATACGAGCCGCTTTTCGAGGTCGCAGGCTGTGGAATTTCCGTGCCTCTTTTCGGCTTCGGCGCGGCTATGGCGAGAGGTGTCAGAGAGGCTGTTGCCGAAAGCGGAGCTATCGGTATTCTCACCGGCGGTCTATCCGCTACGGCAGGCGGAATAACCGCGGCTCTCTTTCTCGGTTTTTTTCTCTCCTTATTCTTTCGCGGACGGGAAAAGCGAATGTGACTCCACTCCCCCGATAATCCCACCTGCACATCACTATCAGATAGCGGTATTTCCCAAAAATCCCTACTTTCCTCCCGCCCGTCGCCCGACGGGCTTTTTTCCCTGATAAAAGTATGCCGTTTTCCTATATTTTTCCGTTGCCGTACTTGATTTTTAAATATTTATATGATATAATTTTGCTGATAAAGTATATTTATACGTGCGTGCGAGTCCGCGTGTGCGAGAGAGCGCGTGCGTGTGCGGCAATTCAAGCTTCACCTAACTTCACTCAGACAATCCGATTATTCTGAAAAAAGAGGTGAAAATTCAGTATGAAAGGAAAGAATATGGACGAGTTTTCTCAAATTATGCAGGACGTTCTGAATGAAATCAAGAGCACCCTTGACACCGCTCCCTCGAGCTTCAAGCTCTGGTTTGGCGAGCTGAGGCTTGTCGCTCTTGACGACAGCTCCGCAACATTCGTTACCACCACAGACTTAAAGAAAAATATTCTGAACAATAAGTATAAGGATATAATAACTCTATGTCTTAAAAACACTATCGGCTTCGAGGTCAGAGTAACCATTCTCTCCGAGGACGAGTACAGTAGCTCAGAGCCGAATGACAGAGAGGTCGCTCCCAAGGCTCCGGATACCGACAATCAGCGCAGGGAGCGCGACAGAGAGGACGAGAGGACCATAACCGAGATTATCAACAACCCCTCGGTAGCGGGCACGGTTATCGAAAACTACACCTTCGACAACTTCGTCGAGGGCTCGTCGAACAAATTCGCCAAGGCTGCCTGCTTCGCTGTGGCTCAGGAGCCGAATACATACAACCCGCTTTTCATATACGGTCACTCCGGACTCGGCAAGACGCATCTTCTCTATGCCGTTATCAACTATATGAAAAAGCATCATCCCTCCTTGAAAATAGTCTATAAGAAGTGCGAGGGCTTCCTCGAGGAGCTTATAGCGGCTATCAAGAAGGGCTCTACGGCGGAATTCAAGGAGAAATACAGGAAGGCGGACGTTCTCCTTATCGACGATATACAGTTTCTCGCAGGAAAGGAGCAGACGCAGGAGGAGTTCTTCCACACCTTCTCGGCTCTGTATGAGAACGATAAGCAGATAATCCTCACCTCAGACCGTCCTCCGAAGGAGATTGAGCCCCTGTCGGACAGGCTCCGCACCAGATTCGAGGGCGGACTTCTCGCCGACGTTCAGCCGCCGTCCTTCGAGTTGCGTATAGCTATAATCAAGAAGAAGGCGGATAATATGGGACTCACCATCTCCAACGAGATTATAGAGTACCTCGCAGAAAGACTGCACAACAATATAAGACAGATTGAGGGTGTTCTGAAAAAGCTCTTCGCTCTGACCTCTCTGACCTCGACAGAGGTTACCAAGGAGAAGGTCGACGAGGTTATCTCAATTATCGACCCGGGCAACATTCCCACCGAGGCTCTGGTCGAGAAGATACTTCTCGCTGTCGGAAAATCCTTCGGCGTCACGGTCGAGGACCTCAAGTCGAAGAAAAAGACCAACAACATAGCGAATGCGCGCCACGTCGCCATATACGTTATCAAGAAGCTCACAGAGCTCACCCTTCAGGAAATAGGCAGCATCTTCGGAAGAAACCACTCCACCGTTTCCTACTCTCTTGAAATCGCCGAGAGAAATATACGCACCGTCAATAACTACGACGCGCAGATAAAGCAGATTATCAAGGAGGTTAAGGGAGAATAATTTGACAAATCCTCGTCGAAATGTCAAAAACAAGCTGTCGGTGCGCTGCCCGGAAATCGGTTGAAATCTATCGAATTTTTCAAGACGGACAAACTGACAGCCCACAGTCGAATTCTGAAGCTGAGTTTTCCTATGAAGCATAAGGGTTTTCAGAGCTTCTCGACAAACTGACAGCCCCTACAACAATAATAACAACCAATAATAAGATTTATTTTCCCATCTCCCTCTCGGGAGAGCGCGGCAAATAGGCGATACGGAACGAAATTATCCATACTGAAAAGGAGAAGAAAATGAAATTTATAGTAAGCAAGCAGGAGCTTCTCAAAAAGCTGACACCCGCTATGGGCTCAATTTCCACCAAAAATACAGTACCCGCTATCGAGGGCGTTCTTATTGAAACGCTTGAAAACGGTCTTATACAGATTTCCACCTACGATATGACCAAGGGCTTCAGAGCCACCGTTCCTCCCGTTTCGATTGAGCGCGAGGGCAGATTCATCATCAACGCGCAGCGACTCTATCAGACCGTGAGGGTTATGCCCGACGACGACATCACCTTCGATATCAAGGACAACCTCAGCTGTGAGATATACAGCGGTCGCTCCTCCTTCACTATGATAGCTCAGAGGGGCGCGGATTTTCCAAATCTGCCCGACCTTGTAACCGAGAGGGGCTTCACCGTCGGAGCGGACAACCTCAGAAAAATGATTCAGAAGGTCAGCCACTCGGTAGCAACTCAGGACAACAGACCTATGCTCTGCGGAGCTTATTTCAAGATATACGAGGGCGGATTTGAGGTAGTGTCCTGCGACAGCCACCGCCTTTCCAAGTGTACCCTCACCTGCGATATCGGCTCTCTGGCTGATGACGGAGGAAAGGATTATTCCTTCATCATACCCGGTCACGCGCTCGGCGAGCTGACGAAAATTCTCTCCGAGGGCAAGGACGAGGAGGTCAGAATGTACCTCTCGAGAAAGCACGCCATAGTCAACAAGGGTGACGTTACCTTCTTCTCGAGACTTATAGACAGCGAGTATATCGCCTATAACAGAATTATACCCCAGCGCAACGATATAGTAGTCAACGTCGACAGAGAGCGCTTCCTCACAGGACTCGAGAGAGCTAATATCATAGCCGAGGAAAAGGTGCAGAACTCGGGCAGAAGCTACGTTAAGCTTTCCATAGCCGGCCATTATCTCAACCTCACCTCGCTTTCCGCTAACGGCGGAGTCAACGACGAGATGGACTGCGTGCACGAGGGCGGCGATATTGAGATTGGCTTCAACTGCCGCTTCCTTATCGACAGCGTCAAGGCGTCCGAGGGCGAGAATATAGTTATCAAGCTCCTTAACAGCGAGAGCCCCATTCTCATCGAGCCCTACGAGCCCGACGAGGAGTTCAGCTACGTATATATGATTCTCCCCGTTAAAATGAAGGATAAGCTATAATATATGAAAATCAAAAGGTTCAGAGCGGAGAATTTCCGGAACATAGTATCCTGCGATATCCGTTTTGGTGACCGTGTGAATCTGTTGTACGGAAAAAACGCTCAGGGAAAAACCAACGCGGTTGAGGGGATATATCTTTTCTCCCGCGGAAGGTCCCATCGCACCCAGGATGACAAAGAAATGATACGCTTCGGCTCGGAGGGCTTTCGGATATCTATTGAGTACGAGAGCCTCGGCTCTGAGGGGGTGCTTGAGTACGCCTGCTTCGGTCGCGAGAGACTCAGAAAGAGAAACGGATATAAGATTTCGAAGGTCTCTGATATGGTCGGGGATTTCAAGTCCGTGCTCTTCTATCCCGACAATCTTGATTTGGTCAAGGGTGGTCCCGAGGAGCGCCGCGCCTTTCTGAACGTTGCAATATCACAGTGCTACCCCGCATATATCACCGAATACTCGCGCTTCAAGAGCGCTCTCGAAAACAGGAACAGTATCCTGAAGGCGGCGTCGAAGGGTCAATACTTTGACAACGGCGAGCTTATAGCCTGGTCGGAAACGATGGCGGAGTATGCCGCCTATATCCATAAGAAAAGACGGGATTATATAGACCTGCTTCGTCCCTACGTCAGAGATATAGGACTCGAGCTTTCCTCCGGAGAGGAGGATATCCATATAGCCCTGAAGAGCGATATAGCCTCTCAGGACAGCGAGCTTCCCTCACTGAAGGCGGAATACAGAGATATTTTCACCGGAAATCTCGATAAGGAGAGGCTGGTAGGCACGTCGCTGTACGGTCCGCAGAGGGACGATATACAGATAGATATATCAGGACAGCCCGCCAGAAGCTTCGCCTCACAGGGACAGCAGCGCTCGATAGTTCTGGCTCTCAAGCTCGCGGAGGGCGAGGTTATCCGCCGTCTTTTCGGCGAGTATCCCGTGTTTTTGTTCGACGACGTATTGAGCGAGCTTGACAGGACACGCAGACGCTTCGTTATCGAGGGAATGCGCGACAGACAGGTTATCATAACCTCCTGCGAGGGCGAGGATATCATAGACGGAGCAGATACGGTTATAGAGGTTTCGGGAGGCGAGTATGTATCTTCACATCGGTAACAAAAAAAGTGTCAAGAAGAAGGATATCATAGGAATTTTCGACCTTGATACCGCTACCGTTTCGGGAATAACCAAGAGATTTATCAATAAGAATCAAAAAGAGGGCAAGGTTGAATATACCGACACCGACCTGCCGCGCAGCTTTATCCTGCTTGATGAGGGCGGAGAGTGCTGTGTCAAGCTGTCAAGAATATCGACCGGCGGTCTGAGGCTTCGCGCCGAGGGCGCTGTTATAGACAGTGAGTAGTGTCAACCGACAGAAATAGGAAGGTTAATATGTCAAACGAATTGAACGAAGTAAAAGGCTATGACGATAGCCAAATACAGGTCTTAGAGGGACTTGAGGCTGTCAGAAAAAGACCGGGTATGTACATAGGTACTACCTCTATCCGAGGACTTCATCACCTGGTGTATGAGATTGTCGACAACTCCATAGACGAGGCGCTCGCAGGTCACTGCAGCTGTATCACCGTCACACTCCACGACGACGGAAGCGTATCGGTAGAGGACGACGGACGAGGAATCCCCTCGGGTATGAATGAAAAGCTCGGACTTCCCACCCTTGAGGTAGTATATACCGTACTGCACGCGGGCGGAAAATTCGGCGGAGAGGGATATAAGATAGCCGGAGGTATGCACGGTGTCGGCGCATCGGTGGTTAACGAGCTTTCCGAGTGGGTTGAGGTTGAAAACTGCCGCGACGGACAGAAATACACCGAGAGATTTGAAAGAGGAGCTGTGGCAAGACCCTTCGCCTGTGTCGGCTCATCAGAGGGCAGACACGGACTCTACGTGCGCTTCAAGCCCGACCATACTATATTTGAAGAAACCAGATTTGAGTTTGAAACGCTGCTTGTCAGAATGAGAGAGCAGTCCTTTCTCAACGCAGGCGTTAAAATCGTTCTTGTCGACAAGCGCGGCGAGGAGGAGCGCGAGGAGGTGCTTCACTACGAGGGAGGTATAGTTTCCTTCGTTGAGTATCTCAACAATGAAAAGCGCGGCACCCCCATTCATCCTCAGGTTATATATATGAAGGGCGAGAGAAACGGCTCTATCGCCGAGGTAGCTATGCAGTACAACGATAGCTACAACGAAACTATAATTTCCTTCGCCAACAATATGGCTACTATCGAGGGCGGTACGCACGAAACAGGCTTCAAGACCGCTCTTACCAAGGTTATCAACGACTACGCCAGAAAGATTAAGGCATTGAAGCCCGACGATAAGGGACTCTCGGGTGACGACGTCAGGGAGGGTATCGTAGCTATCATTTCGGTCAAGCTCACTGACGCGCAGTTTGAGAGCCAGACCAAGGCTAAGCTCGGTAACTCCGAGATGCGTACCCTCGTTGATAATATCGTATCCGAAAAGCTCGAGGAGTTTCTTGAGGAAAATCCCTCCGCAGGAAAAATAATCATAGAAAAGGCTCTCGCATCCAACAGAGCGAGAGAGGCGGCGAGAAAGGCGAGAGAGAGCGTACGCAGAAAGAACGTGCTCGAGTCCTCTCCCCTTCCCGGAAAGCTCGCCGACTGTAACGAGCGCGACCCTCGCCTTACCGAGCTGTATCTTGTCGAGGGAGACTCCGCGGGAGGCTCTGCCAAGGACGGAAGAGACAGCCGCTTCCAGGCTATACTTCCTCTTCGAGGAAAGGTGCTCAACGTCGAGAAGGCAAGACTCGATAAGGTGTACGGAAATACCTCAATCATTCCTATAATTCAGGCGCTCGGCTGCGGCATAGGAGATGAGTTTGATATTTCAAGACTCCGCTACGGAAAAATTATAATTATGGCTGATGCCGACGTCGACGGCTCTCACATCAGAATACTTCTTCTGACCTTCTTCTTCCGCCATATGCGCCCTCTTATCGAGGAGGGACATATATATCTCGCTCAGCCCCCGCTCTATAAGGTGCACAAGGGAAAGCAGCTTCGCTACGCCTTCTCGGACGCCGAGAGGGATAAGTATATCGAGGAGCTTGGCGGCAAGGGCGTTGAGGCAGAGAGATATAAGGGTCTTGGTGAGATGGACCCCGAGCAGCTCTGGGAAACCACTATGGACCCCGAGCGTCGCACGCTGCTCAAGGTAACTGTCGAGGACGCTATCGCCTGCGACGAGGTGTTCTCGGTGCTTATGGGCGATATGGTTGAGCCCAGGCGTGATTTCATCACCAAAAATGCGAAATTCGTTGAAAATCTTGATATATAAGAGGGGAGGGTGAAAAAATGGAACATAGCTACAAGAGCTCCGATATTGAATTTCCAAATCAGCACATAGTTGAGCACGATATGGAAAAGGAGGTTAAGAAGTCCTTCATAGAGTATTCTATGAGCGTTATCACCTCCAGAGCGCTCCCCGACGTGCGCGACGGCCTGAAGCCGGGACAGCGCCGCATCCTCTACGCGATGTACGAGGATAACCTGACCTACGATAAGCCCTTCAGAAAATCGGCTACCACGGTAGGTAACGTGCTTGGTAGATACCATCCGCACGGCGACGCCGCGGTATACGGCACTATGGTCAGAATGGCGCAGTCCTTCTCGCTCCGCTATCCCTTGGTTGAGGGACACGGAAACTTCGGTAACATCGACGGAGACGGCGCCGCGGCATACCGTTACACCGAGGCGAGAATGTCGAAGATAGCCGACTATATGATGCGCGACATTGAGAAGTCGGTTGTACCTATGACGAGAAACTTCGATAACACCAGGGATGAGCCCACGGTGCTTCCCTCCCGCTTCCCTAACCTTCTGGTCAACGGCTCGGTAGGTATCGCTGTCGGTATGGCGACGAATATCCCGCCGCACAATCTCGGAGAGGTTATCGACGGTACTATATTCAGAATGGAAAACCCCGAGTGCTCCGTGGACGAGCTGATGGAATACATCAAGGGACCCGATTTTCCGACCGCGGCTATAATCTACGGCTCCCGCGGCATCAGAGAAGCCTACGAAACCGGCAAGGGCAAGATATATATCCGCGCCAGAGCCAGAATTGAGGATGAGCACAGAAGAATTATCTTCACCGAAATACCCTATATGGTTAACAAGTCGATGCTTATCGAAAATATGGCTAATCTTGTTAAGGAAAAGAAAATCGAGGGTATCACAGCGCTCAGAGATGAATCGGGCAGAGGCGGTATGAGAATAGTCGTCGAGTACAGGAAGGATGCCAACGGAGAGGTTATTCTCAATCAGCTGTATAAATACACTCAGCTTCAGGACACCTGCTCTGTCAATATGCTGGTTATCGACGGCGGAGAGCCGAAAACTCTCTCGCTTCCCTCTATACTCGACAGATACATAGAGTTCCAGAAGAGCGTTATTATAAGAAGAACACAGTTCGAGCTTGATAAGGCGCTTCGCGAGATGCACATTCTCGAGGGCTATAAGACCGCTATCGACAACATCGACGAGGTTATCAGCATCATCAAGACGAGCGAGAGCATTCCCAACGCTAAGGAAAGGCTCACCGAGCGCTTCGGACTCTCCGAAACACAGGCACAGGCGATAGTTGAGATGACTCTCGGAAAGCTCTCCGGACTTGAAAGACAGAAGGTCGAGGACAGAATTGCCAAGCTCACTCTGCTCGTTGCCGACCTCAGAGGCATACTTGCCGACGAGAAGAGAGTTATAGAGATAATCAGAAATGAGCTCACCGAGATAAAGAATAAGTTTGGCGACGCGCGCCGCTCAGAGCTCACCGAGGCTACCGAGGAGATTGACCTTGAGGACCTTATCGAGCGTCACACCTGCGTTATCACCGTCAGCCACACCGGTTATATCAAGCGTCAGAGAGCCGACGTCTACACCGCGCAGAACAGGGGCGGCAAGGGCATTATCGGTATGACCACCAAGGAGGACGACTTCGTCGAGGACGTCATAGTAGCCAACAGCCACGCATATCTGATGTTCTTCACCAACAAGGGCAGAGTCTACGCCAAGAAGGCGTACAGAATACCCGAGGCGGGCAGAACAGCCAAGGGAACCAATCTTGTCAATATCATAGAGCTTCAGGAGGGTGAGTACGTTACCGCTATCATTCCCATCACCGAGTTCTCCGAGGGTGAGTACCTGACTATGATAACCAAGCGCGGAGTTGCCAAGAGAACGCTTCTCACCGACTTCGCATATCAGAGAAGAGCAGGAAAAATTGCCATCACTCTCGACGAAGGCGACGAGCTTATCTTCGTCCGTCACACCAAGGGCGACGAGAGCCTTATTATAGCTACCCGCGACGGACTTGCCGTCCGCTTCGACGAGAACAACGTCAGAGGAATGGGAAGAGTTGCGCGAGGCGTGCGCGGTATCACCCTGCAGGGCGACGACTACGTAGTCGGAGTTGCTGTGGTTGACGATGAAAAGTCGCTTCTCACCGTCACCGAAAACGGTATGGGTAAGAGAACGAGATTTGACGACTTCCGCCAGATGAAGCATAGAGGCGGCAAGGGCGTCACCTGCCACAATATCACCGAAAAGACGGGTAACCTCGCTACCGTTATCACGGTTGCCGACGACGACGATATAATGCTGATAACCAATGAGGGCACTATCATCAGAACCAACGTCAGCGGCATCAATATCTATTCGAGAACCGCTACGGGTGTCATTATAATGAGACTTAACGAGGGTAACACCATCAACAACGTGGCAAGGCTTGAGAAGGCTGAGGAGATTGAGGCGCAGAGCGCTGATATCGAGCGCGAGATTGAAAATACGCCGATGCCCGAGCCTGTACCCGAGCTTTCCGATGACACGGATGAGCTGACAGAGGATACTGACACCGATGAGGAGAGCATTTGATGAGGGGTAAGAAAATATTATACCTCGTCCTCGTCCTGTCAATTCTCATATCAACACTCAGCATCACCTCCTGCAACCGGAAATACGACGAAAATGAGGTAGTCACAGCAGCGACCGAGCTGCTTAAGGAAAGTGAGATGCTCAATTCCGTGCTTTTCGGCAGGGGTATAGACTGCGTTTCTTCAAATCATCAGAACGGCGCGTACTACGAGGCTGATTCCCTGCACCTCAGAGAGCTCGGATTTTCCACTGTCGACGAGCTTCGGGCGCTTATAGGGAAAACCTTCACCGAGGAGTATGCCGAGAATATCAACTCCACCGTTCTCTCCCCGATAATATCCGACGGCGTCAACTATTCTATGACCCGCTACTACCAGCTGTACGATGATCCTGTGAGCAAGACGGATCCTGTCTGTATAATGGTGTATAAGGATTATGACTATCTTTTTCGCGACAGCGTGGAGTATAAGCTTGATACCGTGAGGGTTGAAGGGGTTAAAAAACAGACTCTTTATCTGTCCGTTGAGGCTACCGTTACCAACGGCAAGGGCGAGAGCCAGGTGAGAAAAATTGAGTTTGAGATGATAGAGGAAAGTGACGGTTGGCGCATCAATTCCCCCACTTATGCTAACTATAATTCGCATATTGACGAATATGATAACCTGAAGGACCAGGAAATCAAATAGTTATTCAAGGTCAGATTGACCACAAATCAGATATAAATTTAATAAGTAAAATAAAAAAAGGAGAAGGAAAATGACCTTTAAAGAAAAACTTGTGAAGCTCAGAAAGCTCAAGGGGCTCACCCAGGACGAATTTGCCAGCGCTGTCGGTGTTTCAAGACAGGCTGTGTATAAGTGGGAGTCCGGACAGTCCTACCCGGAGGTACAGAAGCTTATTGAGATTAAGCTGATTTTTGGAATTTCCATTGATGATCTTCTTGACGACAGCTACGAGGTAGTAGTTCCCGAGAAGAAGAAGAGAAAGAGACTCTCTACCGCGGCGAAAAAGGAAATAGAGAACAAGGTTGCCGCTGAGGAAGCGACTCCCGTAGCCGAGACTGCTCCCGTAGCAGAGGCTGCAGCTCCCACAGAGGAAGCACCCGCTCCTGCCGATGCAGCTCCTGTTGAAGAGCCCGTTGTGCTTGAGGATACTCCTGCTATAGAGGTAGCAGCTCCCGTCGAGGAAGAGCCTGCGCCCGAAGCAGCTCCCGCTCCCGTAGAGGAAGCTCCTGTTGAGGAAGCACCCGCTCCCGAAGCAGCTCCAGCAGATGCACCCAAGAAAAAGGGCTTCTTCGCCAGAATTTTCGGCGGCAAAAAGTAATTTCCCCACCTGTCGGACAAAGACTTCCCCGCCGTTCAATTTCGGCGGGGAAAATTAAAATTAAAGAATAATTTATTCCACCTATGACTACAATCTATTTGATAGGCGAAAAATGCCATATATCGGGAGGAATAAATGCTAAGAGGATGTCAGAAAAAAGTAATTCACCTGAAAAATACGGAGAGCGATATATTTGACGAGGCTATCTTTCTTGTCAGCGACACTGTAAGAGAAAATCTCAGGGATGAGGATTTTATCAAGGAGGCGAACCGTATCATCAGCGAAAACGTTATTCAGAGGGAAAGAAAAGAAAGAATTAATATCAAGCTCGGACTTGTATTTTTTCTTCTCGGCGCTCTCGCATTTGGCTTGGGAGCTTTGATTTTTAATTGGATTTTTTAGAAAAATGCCCCGAATTTCTCTACACGGGGCGGTACATAATGAAAGAAAGGTATAAGGACTGTTTTTTCAGTCTTGATTTTAATATATGAAAAAGGATAACAGGAAAGGAAAAAAGCTAAGGGTAATGTGCCTTGGCGGTATTCAGGAAATCGGTAAGAATATGACCGTGCTTGAATATGGCGAGGACATCATAGTTATCGACTGCGGTATGGGATTTCCCGATGACGATATGCCGGGAGTTGACCTCGTTATTCCCGACGTCAGCTACCTCGTGCAGAACGCGCACAAGGTACGCGGAATACTTATCACTCACGGACACGAGGACCATATCGGCGCTGTTCCCTATATACTCCAGCAGCTGCACGCGCCAATCTACGGCACGCGTCTTTCACTGGGTATTATTGAGGGAAAGCTTGACGAAAACCCGACACCCACAGAGCCCGAGCTCTATACCGTAGACGCGGGCGACGTCATCAGCCTCGGAGTTTTCAAGGCTGAGTTTATCCACGTCAATCACTCGATAGCCGACGCCTGCGCCATAGCCGTAAGGACTCCCGTAGGTACGGTTTTCCACACGGGAGATTTCAAGATTGACGTATCTCCCATAGACGGAAATATGATTGACCTGACTAGAATAGGCGAGATAGGCAGAGAGGGTGTTACCTTGCTTCTGTGCGAGTCAACCAACGCGGAAAGAGCGGGCTTCACTCCCTCCGAGCGCACAGTAGGCTCGTCACTCGAGCGCATCTTCGCGCAGTATGAGGACAGGCGACTTATTATAGCCACCTTCTCATCAAACGTGCACAGAGTTCAGCAGATTATAGACACGTCCTACCGTCACGGCAGAAAGGTTGCCGTACTCGGCAGAAGTATGATTAACGTTATCGGCGCCGCCGCAGAGCTCGGATATATGGAGCTTCCCGACGGAGTGCTGATTGACGTCAATGAAATGAAAAAGTATAAGCCCGAGCAGATTACCCTCATCACGACGGGTAGCCAGGGCGAGCCAATGTCCGCGCTGTACAGAATAGCCTTTTCCGAGCACGATAAGGTCAAGCTCTCCTCCCGCGACGTTGTGGTGCTCTCCGCGCACGCGATACCCGGAAACGAGAAGCTCGTCGGAAAGATTATTAACGCGCTTGTCAGAAGCGGCGTCAAGGTGGTCAACGACTCCGTCGAGGACGTCCACGTATCAGGACACGCCTGCCGCGAGGAAATCAAGCTGCTTATGGGTTTATTGAAGCCGAGATTTTTCATGCCCATACACGGCGAGTACAGGCATCTGTACGCCAACAAGGATATAGCTGAATTTATGGGCATACCCTCGGAAAATATATTTATCACAGATATAGGAAAGGTGCTCGAGGTCGATAAGAGGAGCGCCGCCTTCGTAGGTGAGGTTCCCGCAGGTAAGGTGCTTGTCGACGGCGCAGGCGTGGGTGATATAGGAAGCGTCGTGCTTCGTGACAGAAAGCATCTGGCAGAGGACGGACTCGTGGTTGTTGTAGCCACTATTGACGACGGCTTTATCGTTTCGGGACCGGATATCGTGTCGCGCGGCTTCGTCTACGTCAAGGAGTCTGAGGAGCTTATGCGAAACGTCAAGGCGATAGCCGAGCAGTCTATAATGAGAATTATAGACAAGAAAATCAACGACTGGGTGCATATCAGGAATATCATACGCGACGATTTGGCGAAGTATATCTTCCGCGAAACGAGAAGAAAGCCTATGATACTTCCTATAATTATGGATATATGATTTGGGTTGGTATTCTTTCGCATAAGGCTCTTTCTCGAAAAGAGAAATACACCTTTCGTGGCGAGGAGTTAAAGGCGGATAGCTATTCAGCGAGGCTTCTTCTTCTTTCAATGTATGAAAAGCTTTATTCAAGACCCCTGCCCGAAATACAATATACCCACGCAGGAAAGCCATATCTTTTGGGAGATGGCGAGCCACATATAAGCCTATCGCATAGCGACGGATATTCAGCCGTGTGTCTGTGTGATGAGTCCCCGTGCGGAGTAGATATCGAGGAGCCACAGGATGCCACAAGGCGAGCAAGAGTTGGAGAGCGTTATCTCAGCAAGGTAAACTATAATTTACACTACCCTTCCTCTGAATGTGAAATTTCACTCTATGAATTTAACACGGGTGAGGATATATCAAGAATTTCGACGGCTTTCTTTCCCGTTATTAAAGAAGGGTATGACAATATCTCGGGTGAGAGCGGATTTTCTGTGTTTCTCTCACACTACACAGTCTTCGAGTCCGGCTGGACTTTGGTAGAGGCGGCGCTCAAATGCTCGGGCAAGGGTTTCCGCGCTTTTCCTGTTGTCTCTGTTCTCTTGGAAAGGTACTCTACCCTCTCGCTTGCCGCTCGTATAAATACCGAGTCATGCGAGGATAAGCTATACCTGTCGCTCGCGATAGGCGATACACCGTCATAATATATTTTTTATAAGAAAACCGACAAGGAGTCAGTGATATACAGCCAAGGTTGCGTTTCTTGGCTTCACTGCCCTTTCGGTTTTCTTTTTTCTCCGGTCTTATGGCCAGAAAGGTTGATTTGGAGATTATGCTGTACAAAATAATGCTCTAGGGCGGTTATTCAGCATTTTATTAAACTAAATTTGAATAAAGGTTTAACTTTTCTCAAAGTAGGTTGACCGGGGAGTAGAAATAAGCTATAATTAAGACAAAGATATACAAAAGAGGTTTCTATGAAGGAAATTATAAAGCAATTCTTCTCTGTTAACCTGAAGGATTACTCAAATCTCTGCGTAGACTTTGAGATTAACAAGGCGCTCGTTGTTCTGCTCGTTGTGCTCTGCTTCTCCTTCTTCTACATTCACATCAAGAGAAAGAATATGTACTACATAGTCAAGCAGCTAACAAGGCATAACGCCACCGATGAGGAAAGCGCCAAAACGCTCGAGGCTCTTGGACTTTCGAATAATTTTGTACTCAAATGGATGCTATCGGGCTCAGGACAGCTCACAAGACTTGTTAAAAGAGCGGGAGAGGTCACTCTGAGCTACGAGGAATACGTTGCCCTCGAGAAGGAAAAGAAGCTGAATAAGGAGAAAATTGACTTCACAGAGGCAAAATTTTATCTTTTTGATGCCCAGGACACCCGAGCTCAGCGCATACTCTCAAGATACAATATCCCACTTTTCAAAACAGTTATTCTCTGTGTCTTCGTCGTAGTGCTTTATTTCTGCATTATGCTTCTGATGCCCGAGCTGCTTATGCTTATTAACTATCTTGTGGGTCTTGTCAAGGGGATGTTTTAGTTGCTTCAATTATTAAAACATTATACCATTTTTATAAGCAGGAGAAAATGAAACAGCTCTCCTGCTTTTTTTATTTTCATAAGTCGCTCTGAAAGACTGACGCCCCTATTTAAAAAATAGGGTTGATAATCAGATCAAAAGATAAAATAATTATATAGGTTTTTATATATAAAAAGAGCAGGGAGCGCGCAACCTAGCCGTATTCCCTGCCCTATTAATTTTAACACGTATTCCTATTAATTTGGATTATGCAAACTTAAGTTTACATTTATACCTCTTCGTAGAAGTTGTCGCCGAGAAGCAGCTTCAGCAGCTCGTCGAGGTCCTCGTTGTCCTCATAGAAGAGGGAGAGTGTCTTTTTCTTGCCCTTGTCCTGTATTTTTGCCTTTCTGCCAAGTATACGCTGTATGCGAAGCTCGATTTCCCTTTTATAGTCAACCATAGGATCTGCCTCGGGCTCCTTCGGGGGCTTCTTTTTATTTATTCTCTTGACCTCCTCTGCGAGTACCTTCACCGACATACCCTGCTCTGCGGCAAGCTGCGCCAGAAGTATCATATCGTCGACGTCCTTAACTCCGAGAAGCGTTCTTCCGTGTCCTTCCGAAAGCTCACCTGACGCCACCATAGTCAATACGGGGTCAGGAAGATCAAGCAGACGCATTGTGTTGGCTATTGCGCTTCTACTCTTTCCAACCTTCTCGGATATTTTCTCCTGGGTCATACCGTAGTCGACAGAGAGTGTCTTGTAGCCCATTGCTTCTTCGATGGGATTGAGATCCTCTCGCTGAATATTCTCGATAAGCGCGAGCTCTGCTACCGATTTGTCATCTCGCTCGAGGATTATTGCAGGAATTTCGCTAAGCCCCGCTATTTTCGATGCTCTGAATCTGCGCTCACCTGCGATTATCTGGTATCTTCCGTCACCGTACTCACGTACAAGTATCGGCTGAAGGAGTCCGTTTTCTCTGATTGACTCGGCTAACTCCTCCAGAGCCTCCTTGTCAAAGTATTTTCTCGGCTGATCGCCCTTTGGGTCGATTAAGGACAGCTTAATTAAGGTTATCTTGTTTTCGGAGCCGCCCCTCTCGTCGCTTGGACTGTTATCAAGAAATATTGCATCAAGACCTCTTCCGAGGCCACTATTCTTCTTTTTCGGCATGATTTTTCCTTCCCTTTCTTTATAAATTCATTTTTTTATAACGTTTTATAATTCATTTTTCTATAACGTTTTATAATTTGTTAAAAAATATACTGTATATAAGCATTAACATAGTATTATGCTTTTTTAAGGTGTCAATTTCTACTTATATTTCTAAACTATGCTCAAATACATTTTTATATTGTTTCAGGATGCTGTATAGCATTTTTTTGGATATTCAATTATTTCAGTCTGTTTTTTTGCTTCATTGAGAATTTATTCCGGATATATGCATCAATATAAAATATAGCTCGAAAAGATACAGAACCCCCTACTTTAGCCATGTTCTCAAGTTTTCAACAATTTTCAACTTCTTTGTTGAAAAGTAACCGATTTTTGTACATTTCCGTCGAAAATTGCGGAATATTGTATTAAAATAACGTGATTTTCTCAACAATTCCACAATTTTTATTGTTGAAAACTTATATACTGCTTGTCAATATATGGGTAAATCTATGAAAAATCGATAAGCAGCTTTCCACCTAGAGAATTATCAACATATCTGGAATAATCTGTGACTTTATCGCTCCCTGTCTAGGTTGAATGCAGAAATAACATAGTTATAAAGTGAAATAAACTGAAAATTATTCTCTAAAATTGTACGGAAATCAATCAAATATATTGTTTCACGTGAAACAATTTCAGTAACACTCTATTTGTATATCCAAATATTATATCCTGAGCATTAGCTCCTTCGCTACCGCGGCATATTCAAGCGAGCCCTTGCCGTATGGGTCGTGGTAACAAATAGGCTCTCCATAGCCCGGAGCCTCTGCTATTCTGACAGTTCTGGAGATTGGAACCTTGAAAAGCTTATCAGAATAGTACTTTTTGAGCTCGGCAACTACCTGACTTGTCAATGTAAGCCTTCCATTATACATAGTAAGGAGTATTCCAACTATCTGTAAGCCCGGATTATATAGCTGTTTTATCTTTTTTATAGTGTTAAAGAGCTGTGACATACCCTCAAGCGAGTAAAATTCGCATTGCATAGGTATAACAACGCCATCAGAAATAGACAAGGCCTTAACCGTGAGCATACCCAAGGAGGGCGGACAGTCGATAAATATGTAGTCAAAGCTGTCCTTTATACTATCCAGGGCGATTTTTGTGAAGTTTTCGTCCTCAGTGAGCTCATAAAGCTCCAGCTCAGCTCCTGCAAGGTCAATAGTGGCAGGAACAACGGACAAATTCTTGAATTTAGTCTTAATAATAGCCTCTTTTATATCACATTTTCCAATTATGACGTCATAAATGGTCTTTTTTATCTTGGATTTTGATATTCCGAGTCCACTAGTGGCGTTTCCCTGCGGGTCCATATCTAATAAAAGCACCCTTTTGTCCTTTTTTGCTATCTGAGCAGCAATATTAACGCAGGACGTTGTTTTTCCAACTCCGCCCTTCTGATTTGAAAATGATACTACCTTAGCCATATTATCATCCTTTTGTTAACTTTAGAAAATAACATTAATGTTTTATCTAACAAAATAAAGCAAAATTAATACTAATTTACTATATAAATTATAACATTTTTATACTATAAAGTCAATATTATAAAGAAAAAGCTTTAAAAATATATATAAAACACTCTTTTAGTGCTAAATTTCTGGAAAAAGACTATAAAACCAAATTGTTTCACGTGAAACAATGAATGTTGAATGTATTTTAGAATAATTTCTAATCAAACAGCGATTAATTAGTGGAAAGTGTGTTAATTCGGCTAAAAATAAGAATAAAGCTTTAAAGCGATATCGAAATTCAAAATTTGAGAAAAATATGAAATTCTATTTATTAATTGGAAAAATATGGATAAAACTTCTGCTGTGGTGATTTATTCGTTGTTTTTCTGCAATTTCGAGTGTTTTTGCATATTTTGGTTGTAAAAAATGCGAATATTATTAAGTTAAAGAAAATTTAATACAAAAAACGGCTAATTTATTCTGTTTTTGCTTCAGAAATGAACTATAAAATACAAAAAATCCGTTTTAGTTCGTACATAGTACGAAAGAATTAACATATTTTTATTGCTTAATTAAACTCGAATATTATAATAATATTCTATCTCTTGTATTTTTAGGATAAATCTGTTATACTATAAAGGATGAAAAAAGGAGCGAAAAATGAAGACAATAATTTATCTTATAAGGCACGGTGAAAGCGTTGGAAACGTCAACCGAATATGCCTTGGACATACTGATTTGGGGCTTACTGACAGAGGTACGAAGCAGGCGGAGCTAACTGCAAAAAAGTTATCAGACGTTATAGTATCCGCAGTATATTCCTCTGATTTAATTCGCGCATACAACACAGCTCTACCCCACGCAAATCTCAGGGGAATCACGGTGAAAACGTCGGAAGAGCTCAGAGAGCTATATTTCGGAGAATGGGAAAACCGTGCCGTAGCAGAGCTTGTCAGCGAATACGGCGATATGTTTCCTGTCGGCTGGCGTCAGAATTTCGCAAGCTTCACCCCTCCGTGTGGGGAAAATGTACAGGCGTGCGCTGTGAGAATGGAAAGAGAGCTTAAAAGGCTTGCAGCAGGGCATTTTGGCGAGCAGATAATAGTTGTTTCTCACGCAGCGGCAATCAGAGCATTGTGGGGAAAAATTCTTGGCCTTTCGACAAAAGAGGCAACCTCGGCTATCAGCTTTCCTTCAAATGCCTCGTATTCGGTTCTTGAGTATGACGGAGATTGTGACAGACTTGTTCCTGTATCATATTCAAACGACGAGTATCTGGCAGAGCTTGTAACCGTTATACCGCAGTAAATTCACACGGTACGGCACTAAACTTACTCTGTAAGAATCAGTTGTTTTTTCTGATGTAAACTAATATTTACAAGCGGCATACTGCTTTGTCAGGGGTGCCGCTTTTTTCTAAGTAATTTTCTTGAGTGGGGAGATTTTAGTAAAAATAATTGAAAACATTGATTGAAAATAAGATTAACCAACAAGGATATACACAAAGTGGGGATAATATACCTAAATAAGACCCAATTATAAAATATTGACTCTCCTGGTATGATAAAAGAAAATCAAGTATTTTCGTCGAGTGTCCAATAGTTTTTTCTGTGTTTTGATTATCTGAATATCAAAATAATTAAAAGTGGTGTTCGACATACAATAATAAATCAAAAACAATGGACAAGTGGGTAATACATTATATGTCACAGGCGAAAGTATTATTAAAGTGGGGTGAGAACACAAATTCCTAAATAATAATCTGTGTAATGTGGGGAAGTATTATCTCAAAACTAAAGTTTTTCTACATATAATCCCTCCATTTAGCTTCAAAAAAGCTCTATTGTGTTAGGGAAGCTGACGCCAAAGGGGCACTAGGGATTGTTTTTCGCTCTGAGTTCTGATAAAGTACCTTTGTCACGTTATTTAAAAAAGCTTCGATGTCTTGTAATCTTGTTTTTAAATCAGCTTCTCCGTGTTGGATTCCTTTAACTATTTGTCACTAATTTTTTTAAAAGTGAAAAAGGACAGAGAATGATGTCATTCTCTGTCCTACTGTCAGTGGGTGATAACCCAATAAATCATCACGGGCTTAGCTTTTAAGTCTATATTTTCTTAATATTGTAGCAAAATGGGTCGGGGTTATAAGAGGGTAGGGGCTCGAGCTTGAAGCTGAATTCGAAGCTCCTCTCGCTTATCTGAGAACCCTTTCTCAGTCTTGGGCCGCAGGAGTTTGAGCCTAGGGCAGAGTTGCGATAGTCGATATTGAAGTTGATTTCCTTCGTGGGTCTGAGCTCCCAATCGTACCTTGAGCTTGTTAGCTCGTGGGTTGTGTAGTGCGAGGCGTTAAAGGAGAAGCTCTCGCCCTTGACCAAAAGACCTGTTCCCGTCTGATTTGTAAATGCTACCCACCTTGTGCCGACGTGCGCGCCGTTTTCCTGCGGCTTGATATACGGCTCGCGGTTTTTCGTAGCGGTGGTTTCGTATTTTGATAGCCTTGTCGATTCCTTCTTGTCCTCGTAGGACTCGTGTGGGCCGTATCCGAAGTAGCTGATATGCTCCAGCTCCCTGACAAGCTGACCCTCAAAGCCGAAGCGGGGTATAAATTCCAGCAGGTCTTCGAGGATAACCTGAGTCCGCACCCCAAGACCGTCCCCCGATGCATAGTAGGTTATGCACGCGTGACCTATCCTTCCTTGGCTTCCCGTAAGGTCTAGCTCTGCTATAACGCAGGATATAGCGCTGTTTTCTTCCTTTCTTATACCCGTGAGCGAGGTTTTGAGCTTATCAAGACCAACGCTCTCCCATTCCTTTCTCACGTGCATATCGTTGTCTGTCGGTGCGCGCCACATAGAAACGCTCATCGGAGTGGCGAGAAGCTCAAAGTCTGCCGCCTCGATGCTGTCGATAAGACCGGTAGAAGGATTTATCATAACGCTTCCGCCCTTAAAAGTGAATAAATATGCACCCGAGGCGGTCTGCGTGAGCCTTCCGGGAGTGAAGGGCACCACGGGCTTTGGCGTCTCCCACATAAGAAATTGCTTCATACCAATGCAGTACCCCGCAGGCGCCCAGGGGGTAGCTGCGCGCTGTGTGGCGTAGAGATTGAAGGTGAGGGTGCCTCTCTTTTTCGGAAGCTCCAGCCTGATGCTTCTTGACTGCTCTGGCTCGAGCTCGATTTTCAGAGGCTTAGACTCGATTATCTCTCCGTATCTTTCGACGGTGTAGCTGAACTCCAGGTCGGAGGTATCGGTGAAATTTCTGTGAGAGGTGACGGTCAGTATGCTGTCGCCGTCGTTAACCTCGAGCCTCGCGTCGAAGGGCTTATAGACCTCCTTCAGCTCCAGCATGCCCGTGTGGAGTCTGCGGTCGGGGTATACGAGTCCGTCAACGCAGAAGTTCTTGTCGTTTGGTATTTCGAGAAAATGACCGCCGTAGGTGTACTCGGGCTTTGAATATACGTCGCCGAGGGCAACGCTGTGGTCGCAGAATTCCCATACGAAGCCGCCCATAAAGCAGTCGTTTTCCCTGACCTTATCCCAATAGTGACGAAGGTCGCCGGGGCCGTTGCCCATCGCGTGCGAAAACTCGCACATAAGAAAGGGCTTTTTCGTTCTTTTGGAGGCATAATATTCGAGCTCCTCGTCGCTCGGATACATACGGCTCTCAATATCGTAGGTGCTCTCGTAGCCACGAAGAGAGGAGGGAAGGGCGTTTTTGACACTGCTTCTGCCTGCGTCGTCAAGCGGCTCGCCCGCCCTTTGAAGCTCGAGATAATAGGCGTTTCTGCTCTCGTCCTCGCAGTGTATCAGCCTGCCGTCGCGCTTGGCTCGCAGGTGATTCGCCATAGCGAGGTGGTTTCTGCCCGAGCCGCTCTCGTTGCCGAGCGACCATATTATAACCGAGGGGTTGTTCTTGTCCCTCTGCCACATCAGCTCCGCGCGCAGTATATACTGATGTGTCCAGTCAGGCGAGGAGGTAAGCGGGCTCTCCGAATGGACGCCCATTCCGTGACACTCCAGGTCGGCCTCATCGATAACGTAGAGTCCGTATCTGTTGCACAGCTCGATAAGCTGCGGGGGCGGGGGATAATGGCTGGTGCGCACGGCGTTGATGTTGTTAGCCTTCATTATCCGTATATCCTTCTCCATAAGCGAGAGAGGAGTCGTGTGTCCGAGAAGGGGGTGGCTGTCGTGGTGGTTAACACCCCTGAGCTTGACCTTTTTTCCATTGACGAGGAAGGTTTTATTTGACACGGATACCGATATAAAGCCAAATGGGATTGTTATTGACTCGTTCATTGTCAGAACGGTGAAGTAGTACAGATACGGATCCTCGTCGCACCACGGGTGGACTCTGTGTATGCTGTCAAGCGAGAGGGTGTTTTTTCCGTACTCCAGCTCTACCGTGCCCGATTGAATAACCCTGCCGTCATTCTGAGTGACGGAATACGCGACTATGTCGGTGATTTTGTCCGAGGTGAAAATATCAACCTCAACCTCTCCGACCCTTGAGCGCAGGGTGGGGTGAATTTCTATATCAACCACCCTTTTTCTTTCCCTGAGGAGAATATACACATCGCGGAAGATACCCGAGGCGCGATACATATCCTGGTCCTCGAGATACGAGCCGCAGCACCACTTGAAGACGGCAACCTTGATTTCATTCTCGCCGTCCTTCAAATAGCTTGAAATATTGAACTCCGCGGTGGAGTGGCTTACCTGGCTGAAGCCGACGAAAACATCGTTGACGAAAAGATAAAACGCCGAGTCAACTCCCTCAAAATTGAGAAACGCGTCCCACATGTTATCAGGCTTTTCGAAAGCTCGTCTGTATACTCCGACGGGGTTATCGTGGGGGACGTGTGGCGGATTTATCGGAAAGGGGTAGGTGAAGTTGGTATACTGCGGAGCGTCGTAGCCTCTGCCTCTTTCGTACTGCCAATTCATAGGCACCTGTATTTTGTCAGGGAAGCGCACGGCTCCAATATTGGACGGAAGGCGCGCCTCGCTGTCAAAAAAACAGAAATCCCACTCGCCGTTGAGAAGAATAAATCTATCGTTGTTTTCTCTCACGCCCTCGTAGTCGTTGAGGGTGTCGTGGTATGGGATAAAATACGCGTGTGGCGGCAGCGCGCCTATACGCGTCGTGTTCAAATCTCTGTGATAATCGGGCTCACCAAATGGCATAGCTTTCTCCTTTTCAAATTAATTAACAGTCGAGCCTCAGCGTAACCTCTCCTGTGATAAGCGACACCCTCTCGCCGTCAGCGCGCTCTACAAGAAGCTCGAAGCTCTCGCCAATGCCAAGGACGGTGGCGACGTATTCATCGGTGGGGGTTACAACCCTGACGCGTCTGCCGATAAGGAAGCACCTTTTTCGGTACTCTTCAAGGACGGTGTTTCGGTTGTTCTCCTCTGAAAGCTCCAGGATTTTCGCTGTTATCCTTGCCGCAAGCTCACACCTATCAAGGCGCATACCGCATTCCGACTCAATATCCGTCGCTAGGCTCTCGACTCCCTCGCGCACACCCCGTGTGACGTTTAAGCCGATTCCGACGACAGCGTATTTCATTTTATCAGAGAAGGGAAGGGCAGAGCCCTCGGTGAGAATACCGCATAGCTTTTTCTCTCCGATATATATATCGTTGACCCACTTGATTTTGGGTCTGAGGGGGGTCAGCTCCTCGATAACCAAGCATACCGCTACGGCGGCGAGCGCAGTCAGATAACCGCCGTCAGAGAGTGAGAGCTCGGGGTAGAGAAGAATGCTCATATACAGCCCGCAGCCTGGGGGCGACTGAAAGCTTCTGCCGAGTCTGCCTCTTCCACCCGTCTGCGAGTTGGCTATGAAAAGTGTACGCCGTCCCGTGTCCTGCCGTGACTTTGCTTCTGTGTTGGTGGAGGGGATAGTATCAAAATATATGACCTCGGGCGAATCCTTGACGCCAAGTGTCGCGAGGGATTTTTCAATTTTTTCAGCGGATATATGGTTTTTGTTTTTCTTTCCCAAGAGCGCCATTTTCTCACCTCGGCATAAATTAATAATATAATATGATTTTACTATATGACACTTCTTTTGTCAACCGATAAATATTTTCACTCCTCTCGGGCAAAATATAGAAAAAGAAAAGGAGAGGGCAATGTTTGGAAAAAGCGAAAGAAAGAGAAGAAATCCCACGCTGACTCTCGCGGTTGGCGCTCTGGCGGCTATTGGCGCTGTCAGTATAGTCAAGTGCGGAAAGAAAATTGCCGGCGAGGTGGGAAGGAAGATGAAGGCGATAATAAGAGGAGCGTCTGAAGAGTGCGACTCTCCTTAACAAGGACGCCCTCACACGCATACTATATATAGGGGCAGGGAGTGACTCCCGCCCCTTTTTTCAGAACCTGACAATAGGAGAGGATATGACTGTAATTACTTATGAGAAAAACGAAAGAGGGGAGGCGTGTCGCGAAATGCTGCTCGCCTCCGAAATTATATCCGACTATAAAATGTTAACAATACTTCCCATTCCGTTCACTCGCGACGGGGTTAATCTCTCCTCGGGGGATATATCCGTGAGCGAGCTGTGCTCGGGTGACTTCGAGGGGGGTCTTGTCGTTGGATACGGGATACCTGTCGAGGTTAAGGCTCGCCTTTCTGAGCTTGGCGCTGTGGTGGTGGACTGCGAGGGTGACGAGAGATTTCTCCTCGAGAACGCTTATCTTACAGCGCTCGCTACGGTGAGGGTGATACTCGGCGACGGCGCTCGCTCGCCCGAGGAGCTCGGGATTGGTATCGTTGGCTATGGCAGGATAGGGAGGTCGCTTGCCCGTATGCTTCTCTCGCTCGGCGCCTCGCCCGTGGTCTACACCTCAAGAGAGGACGTGGCTATCTGCCTCGGTGAGTCGGGTGTCAGCTGCGAGAGGGTTTCGGATATCCGTGAGATTTCGGGGCTTGACTATCTTATCAACACCTCGCCCTCGCCATATCTTCTCGAGTGTGAGATTGATATGGGAGTGAGGATTCTCGAGCTCTGCCCCGGGGATAACTTTTCCGGCGGTACGGTTCAAAGACTCCCGGCACTCCCAGCTCGTTATTTCCCTGTAACCGCGGGACACAGGTGGGCGCAGTCCGCTCTTAGGCTTCTTTCGGAGGTGAAAAGATGACAAGGCTGGGTTATTGCTTCACGGGCTCGTTCTGTACCTTCGAGCGCTCCTTCGAGGCTCTGCGCGGCCTTGTCAACGCGGGGTATGACGTACAACCGATAATGAGCGAAAACGCCTATTATACCGACACCAGATTCGCCGTCGCGGAGGAGTTTTCGCACAGGGTAGAGGAGCTGACGGGAAGGAAAATCATACACACGGTCAAGGACGCCGAGCCTCTCGGGCCGAAAAATCCGCTCGACCTTCTGGTTATCGCGCCCTGCACGGGCAACACTCTGGCGAAGCTTGCCCGAGGAATAACCGACACCTCGGCTACAATGGCGGCGAAGGCGCATCTCAGGCGCGACAGACCCCTCTTGATAGCCCTGTCCTCGAATGACGCTATGTCCCAGAACCTGTCGGGAATATCTATGCTGCTGACAAGAAAGAGCGTGTACTTTCTTCCCATGAGCCAGGACGACCCAACAGGAAAGCCCTATTCTCTAGTCGCAGATTTCACTCTGATGCGCGAGGGGGTGCTCGCCGCGCTGTCGGGCGAGCAGTTAAGACCGCTATTTATCTGACAAATCCCGGGTGATTTTCTCTGCTCGTTGACTTTTTCCTGTCAATATGTTAAAATTATAGGAAAAAAACAGTCAACGGATGTATATATATGAGAATAGAAAAGGGATTACCCGAGCTTCTTGCCCCTGCGGGAGATTTTGAATGTCTTTTGGCGGCGGTCAAGGGCGGAGCGGACGCCGTCTACGTCGGCGGCAGAAGCTTTGGAGCGAGAGCTTATGCTAAAAATTTTGATACAGACGAGCTGAGGGCGGCGGTGGTGTATTGTCACCTCCACGGTGTGAAGCTGTACGTTACGGTCAACACCCTGCTTGACGACGCGGAGCTTATCTCTGCGGTTGAGTTCGCCTTCGAGCTGTACAGGATTGGCGTTGATGCGCTGATCGTCGCAGACCTCGGTTTGATAAGAGAGCTTCGCAGGCTGCTTCCCGAGATGGAGCTGCACGCCTCGACACAGGTATCTGTACACAACTCGCTCGGCGCTGACGAGGCGTACAGGCTGGGTTGCTCGCGCGTTGTGCTGGCAAGAGAATGCTCCGAGAGAGATATAGCAGAGATAACCGAGAGCTGTCTTGCATATACCGAGGTGTTCCTGCACGGTGCGCTCTGTGTCTGCCATTCGGGGCAGTGCCTGTTTTCCTCTCTCGTAGGAGGAAGGAGCGGAAATCGCGGAGAGTGCGCTCAGCCCTGCCGTCTTCCGTACGCCGACGGGGGTTATCCGCTCTCGCTCTCCGACCTCTCGCTCGCATCTCACGTGCCGTCGCTTATCAGGGCGGGTGTTGCATCGCTCAAGATTGAGGGAAGAATGAAGGCGCCCGACTACGTCTATACCGTTACATCGATATACCGCAGACTGCTCGACGAGGGCAGGGCGGCAACTCGCGAGGAGATAAGAGCGCTCGAGCGAGCCTTCAGCCGAGGCGGATTCACCGACGGTTACTATACAGAAAAAACCGAGAGCAGGGCTATGCTCGGAGTCAGGTCAAGGGAGGATAAGGAGGCGACCAAGGAAGCGCGAAAAGAGGGTGCGGAAGCCGCCTTTCTGCCAACCCGTGTGAAGATTTTCGCCGAGGCGGAGATAAGAAGGGGGGAGCCGTCAAGGCTTACTCTTATGACAGGGGACGGCAGGCGCGCCGTCGCTCTTGGTGCTGTGGCGGATGAGGCTATATCAAGATCGCTGACACAGGACGAGGTCAAATCAAGGCTTGCTAAGATGGGTAACACCTTCTTCGAGCTGTCGGTGTCGGATATTGAACTCACTCTTGACGATGGTGTAAATCTTTCTCCCAAGGACATCAACGAGCTTCGTCGCGAGGCGGTAGCACATCTTGAGGGAGTATATTCCGGCGGCGGTGAGGCAGAGCTCGATAAGAGCCTGATTGGAAAGGGCATCTCAGAGCCGTTATATGTCGACAAGGTCAGGACTACGGCGGTATTTTATCGTCCCGAGGAGTATTTTTCTCTGTCTTCCGACTCTTCGCAGATGATTGACCTCGCTTTTCTTCCACTCTGGAACACCGATTTCTCCGGGGTAGACCCCGAGCGCGTGGGAGTTATGCTTCCTCCCGTGGTGATGGAAAGAGAGCTTGGAGAGGTGAGGGCTATGCTTACCAAAGCTCGCGAGGCGGGAGTGAAATACGCCCTCGCAGGAAACCTCGGACACCTATCGCTTGCCAGAGAGGCGGGGCTTGTCGTCCTTGGAGATTTCAGATTCAATATAACAAATTCCTGCACGGGTGACGTTTTAACCTCGCTCGGTGTAAATAATAATTTACTTTCGCCTGAGTTAAATCCTGCGGCGGCGAGGGCTATTGGCGGAAGCGTCGTGGCTATGGGAAGAATACCTCTGATGATAACCGAGCGTTGCTTCATGCGTGATGCCTGCGGCTGCTCGGGCTGCTCCGAGTGCTCGCTCGTTGACAGAAGGGGAGCGGCGTTTCCAATGATGCGCGAGTATAAGCATCGCACGCTGATTTTCAACTCCGCCCTGACCTATATGGGCGACAGGCAGGATGAGCTGCGCGGCATCAGGGGAAGACACTTCATATTCTCCACGGAGAGCGCAGGAGAAATAACATCTCTCATAAGAGCCTTCACCCGTGGCGAGAAGATGCCCCTATCCATGCCCCTCAGGAGAATGGGAAGGCGCGTAGTCAAGGGCTAATGTGATATAGTAACTTTTTTTGAAAGGGCGGTTTTCGGACCGCCCTTTTTTTGTTGAAATCCTAGTATGGATAAATATATCACGCGTTTTTGAAAAATGTCGGACTAATCCTGCGAAAGCCCAAAGGAGGCGCCGTTAAGGCTGTGAGGGGAGATTTTTCCGGCGAAAAATTAAAAAATCCATTTATTCGCTGTTGACATACTAATGTGCGTGTGTTAAAATATTATTAATTTATTAATAAAATAAAAACGATTTATAAATCAGGAAGGAATGAATTATGGACGAAAAAATCAATTCGGTGCCCGAGGCTACCGAAGAAGTGTCTTCGAACAACGTGACGGTTGCTGACGTTTTCGTTGACAATCAGGACGACGAGGTAGAATGCGTTGCCGCTGCGAAGGCTGTCGAGTGCGCCACTCCCGCTGTTGAGGCTGCCCAGTGCGAGGAGCCTGCTGTCGAGTGCGAGGAGTCCGTGTGTGAGGCTGCCACCGAGGCAGAGCCCGCTGTGGTTCCCGGCGCAAGCGTTGAGGAGATTAAGCAGCTTCTCGAGCTTATCGCTCCCCACCTTGCCGCAGTAAGAAATCAGATAGTTCACTACAAGGAAAAGGATGTGAATATCACCAAGGCCAACAAAATAATGCAGGATTACCGCGAGGGCTTCGAGGAGAAGATGTTCAAATCCGTTGCTATGGAGCTTATCTCGCTTCGCGAGAGCTGCAGAAAGACCGTCAGGGAGTTTGGTATGCGCCAGCTCTCGCTCGACGAGTACAAGAAGTACCTCGGCTTCCTCGTGTATGACTACGAGGACTTGCTCGTTAACCTCAACATCGTTATTGACGGCGATAAGGTTATCTACAACAAGAGAGATATATCCGAGGCTCCCGTGAGCAAAATTACCCTCGCCGAGATTGAGGAGCAGACCTACCCCGAGCTTCCCGAGATAACCGACTACACCTTCGAGGGAATAGCGAATTATCTCGCCAGCGTCGAGAGCTACTATGACTCGCTTCTCAAGGACAACGCCGTGCGTGACAGGGCAATAGGCACCTATATCGACCACGCGGCGCTCTACGAGCAGGGCGTGTATCAGGTTATGCTCTATCCCGTTATCTCGAGAATCGCGAGATTCTACGACAAGCTCTCGGCAGACGTCAAGGAGTGCGTTGAAAATCTCACAGAGGATAACGCAGGAGAGCTCTACTGCGGCTGTATGACACGCACCGCCAACGCTCTTGAGGGGATGCTCAACGAGTGCGGAGTGCTTATCGACGAGTACGTTTCGGACAGCTATGAGCTCAGAAAGCACAGGCTCTTAAAGACCGTGCCCACCGACGACCCCGCCCTGAACGGCAGAATCGTCAAGAGATACTGCGACCTCTACACTATGGGTAACGAGGTTATCTATCAGATGAAGGTCGACGTGTATAAGGCGACTACTTAATCAAAGCGCGATATTAAAATTCATATAAAAACAAAATCCAAAAGGAGAAACAAAATGGCAAAGAAAATCGGAATTGACCTTGGTACCACATATTCCTGCGTGAGCTACGTAGACGAAATGGGTATCGTCAGAATCCTCGACAACAGAGAGGGCGAGCAGACCACTCCCTCGGTTGTATTTTTCGAGGAGGACGGCAGAGCAGTAGTTGGATCTACTGCAAGAGACGCGGGCGCTATGAACCCTGAGAGAATCGTTGAGAGAGTTAAAAACTACATGGGTGACGCTGACTACCGCTTCTACGCTAACGGTAAGGAGTACTCTGCGGCGGCAGTTTCCTCTCTTATCCTGAAGAAGCTTATCGAGGACGCTGAGCTTGCTCTCGGCGACGAGATCGAGGGCGCGGTTATCACCTGTCCCGCATACTTCGGCGACGGCGCGAAGTACGCTACCAGAGCGGCAGGCGAGAACGTAGTTCTCTCCAACGGACAGAACCTCCAGGTTCTCCGTATCCTTGACGAGCCTACCTCCGCGGCTATCGCATACTGCAACTCCAAGCACGAGGATATGGACAAGACCGTTCTTATCTACGACCTTGGCGGCGGTACCTTCGACTGCACGGTTATGAAGATAACCATCAACGGCGACGAGAAGGTCAGACAGGCTATCACCACCGGCGGTAACCACCAGCTCGGCGGTAAGGACTGGGATGCGGCTCTGGCTGAGATAGTCAGAAGCAAGTTCTGCGACGCTACCGGCGCTGACGAAAACGAGATGATGGCTGACCCCGAGTGCATCGCTTGGTTCAGCGAGAACATCGAGAAGGCTAAGAAGAACCTCACTTCCAGAGAGTCCACCACCCTCACCCTCAACTGGGGCGGCTACAAGGAGAGAATCGAGGTTACCCGCGAGGAGTTCGAGGAAGCAACCGCTCCCCTTCTTGACCAGACTATACTTCTTGTCAACGATATGTTCGAGAAGAAGGGAATGAACGTTATCAGCGATATCGACGAGATTATCCTCGTCGGCGGTTCTACCTACATGCCTCAGGTTACCAACAGACTCAACGCAGAGTACAACAAGCCCCTCACCAGCTACGAGCCCAACAAGGCAGTTGCAATGGGCGCGGCTATCGTTGCAAGCGAGTGGACCGAGCAGCAGGAGGCACCCCTTCCCATCGGCTTTGGCGGAGCAGGCGACGAGCAGCAGGAGACCCCCGTCGTTACCGACGCTATTCTTTCCAAGAGCTACGGTCTTCGTATCGTGAGCGGCGGCGAGTACAAGGTTCTCAACCTCGTATATAAGGACAGCCCCAAGCCCTGCGCAGGCAACTCCGCAGACGCAGGTCAGCCCCTCGTTATCACCAACAGCGCAGACCTCGTTGATGAGGTTCCGATTCTCGTCCTTGAGAACACCAGCTTCGAGAGAATTATCTCTCTTGACGAGTGTGACCCCGTATTCGTAGAGGAGCCCATCAAGTTTGACGGCGCAGTTCCCGGAAATAACGCGGTATCCGTTGAGATAGCGGTTGATATCGACGGTATAGTTACCCTTTCTCTTACCGACCTCGTTACCGGAAGAACCTATCAGATGAGACCCAAGAGAAAGCTCGACGACGTAGTTTCCATCGGTATGGCAGACGCTCAGAGCACCTCTCTGATGTAAAATCACCCAAGGGTGAGAAAACTCCCACCGCCGAGAAATCGGCGGTGGGTATAAAAAGAAAATGACACCAGGGCTCTGTCGGAAAAACGCGGACAGACGCCTGTGGCAAGGATATACGACCGGGAAAAAGCACTTGAAAATAAGAGTGACAGGGCGCCCCCGGCGAGCCCTGCGAGCCGTCACGGCTCGGAATAAAGGCGGGATGCGGTGGAAAAACGGCTCACCGCGAAATACAGGTCGCGGCGCGCAGAGGTCAAAGGGCTGTGAGATGCCGCGGGAATGACTTTCCTGAGGGAATAAAGATGCTTCTGACCTTTCGGAAAATGATAAATTGAAAGCAACAGCCCCGAGAGGGACTTAAAGGAGATATATATGGCGAAAAGAGTAGGAATAGATTTAGGTACGTCCAACTCCTGTGTCAGCTACGTCGACGGTAGGGGAATAGTCAGAATCCTCGACAACAGCGAGGGCGAGCAGACTACTCCATCTGTCGTTTTCTTCGAGAAGAACGGCAGAGCGGTCATAGGAAAAAGCGCGCGAAGCGCGGGCGCGCTCGAGCCCGAGAGAGTGGCAGAGCGAGCTAAGGAGCATATAGGCGACGCGGATTATTGCTTCGAGGTGAATAACAGAGAGTATTCTGCCGCGGCGATATCCTCGCTGATAATCAAAAAGCTGGTTGAGGACGCGGAGGCGGCGCTCGGCGAGGAGATAGAGGGCGCGGTTATCACCTGCCCCGCATACTTCGGCGACGGAGCGAAGTACGCCACGAGAGTAGCGGGAGAAAACGTTACCCTCTCGGGCGGCAGAAGCCTTAACGTGCTCAGAATTCTCGACGAAACCACCGCGTCGGCTATCGCGTACTGCGACGCCATACACACCGACGTTTCCAAGACCGCGCTTATCTACGACCTTGGCGGCGGTACCTTTGACTGCACCGTTATGAAAATAGACGTGCGCGGCGAGGAGAAGAAAAGACAGGCTATCACCACCGGCGGCGAGCACGGACTCGGCGGCAAGGATTGGGACGCGGCTCTCGAAAAAATAATCAGAGAAAAGCTCTGCGAGAGTATGCAGATTGACGCAGACTATCTCTCCGAGGACCCCGAGTACTCCGAGTGGATATGCGAAAACCTTGAAAAGATAAAGAAAATGCTCACCACCAAGGATATGGCGGTGATATCGGTTGACTGCGAGGAGGGCAGGTGCGTCGTGGACGTCACCCGCGCCGAGTTTGAAGAGGCAACTCAGCATCTGCTCGCGAGAACCGTACATATAATAGACGATATGCTCGAAAAAAGAGGGCTTGATGCCGAGAGGGATATAGATGAGATTATCCTCGTCGGCGGAGCGTCGAGAATGCCTCAGATAAAAAGAGCGCTCACCGAAAAATACAAAAAGCCCATAACCCCCTTCGAGCTTGACCGCGCGGTTGCTCTGGGAGCGGCGATAGTCGCAGAGAGCTACTCTACCAAGAAAGAGGCCGCGCTTGCCTTTGGAGCGGCGGCGCTACATTCGAGCGAAATGAAGGCAACCGACAGTATTCTCTCAAAGAGCTACGGCATCCGTATCGTCAGCGGAGGAGAGTACAAGGTTCTCAACCTGCTCTACAAGGACACTCCGAAGCCCGCCAGAGGCGACTCGAAGTCGGCGGGAATTGAGCTTCGTCTTTCCAACAACTACGGCTACGTTTCGGAGGCGCCGATACTCGTGCTCGAAAACACGAGCAGGGAAACGCTGGTGCCCATATCCGAGTGCGACCCCGTGTTCGTCGAGGAGCCTATCCGCTTCGGCGGCTCGGTGTTCGGAAAGAACAAGGTTTCCATCGAGATTGCCGTGGATATTGACGGCATAGTTACCCTGTCCTTGAAGGACCTCGACGTTTCACATTCCTTCAAGATGCGCCCGACAAGAAAGCTCGACAGCGTTATTGACCTCGGAATGGAGGAGGCGCAGAGCATCACCCTGGCATAACCGATGAAGGGCTGCCGCGCGGCAGAAAAGAGCTTTCGCGCGGGGTGGGGTCACTACAGCCCGAAGAAACAGTCAAAAAAATAAAAAACATATAGGCTCGTATGAGCCAAAAGGAGACGAAAATGGCAAAGATTAACGTTGGTATCGACCTTGGCACAACCTATTCTGCGGTTGCGACCTTCTCCAAGGAGGAGGGAAAGGTTAAGCTTCTCAAAAACAGCTACGGCAAGGAGTTCACTCCCTCTGTTCTGTGGATTGAGAACGGCAAGGTATCCATCGGTGAGGACGCGAAGGCAGAGCAGAAGGCGGGAAATACCAGCACGGTAGCCTTCTACAAGAGTATGATGGGTGACGATAACTATCGCGCCTACATCGACGGCAAGGAATACTCCGCTATGGAGCTTTCCACTATGTATCTTCGTGAGCTCAAGGCGGAGATTGAGAGAGAAAACGGCGTACAGATCGGCGGCGCGGTTATCACCGTACCCGCATACTTCAACGAAAAGCAGAGAAATCAGACAAGACTCGCAGGAGAGAAGGCGGGCTTCAAGGTATTCATGCTTCTCAACGAGCCCACCTCGGCTATTATCGCCTACGGTCTGACGGGCGGCGGAAAGAAAAACGTGCTCGTCTATGACCTTGGAGGAGGTACCTTCGACGTTACCGTAGCGGAGGTTAACGGAACTGCCATCAACGTTCTCGCTACCAACGGTAACCACCAGCTCGGCGGCAAGGACTGGGACCAGGCGCTTCTTGACGAGATTGTTGACAGATTCAGATACGAGCACGGAGTGGATATCAAGTATTATCCCAACGAGCTCTCCGAGCTTCAGGTAAAGTGCGAGGACGCTAAGAAAAAGCTCTCCAGCCTTTCCTCCACCACCATCTCCATCGTCTGCGACGGCGTAACCGGCAGATTTGACGTCACCCGCGAGGAGTTTGACGAAAAGACCTCCGGTCTTCTCAACGAGACCTACCTGCTTATCAACGATACCTTCAACGAGATTGGCGCGGCAAGAGGAACCTCCTTCGGCTGGGCTGATATCGACGAGGTTGTTCTCGTCGGCGGCTCTACCAGAATGCCTCAGGTAAGAGATATGATAGTCGCAGAGTACGGCAGAGCTCCCATCACCAAGGATATCAACGTAGATACCATCGTAGCATCCGGCGCGGCAATGCAGGCTGAGCTCTGTGTCAGCAGCACCATCTGCCTGACCGTAGTCGACAAGAAGGCTACCCAGGCAACGGGAAAAACTCAGGTTGCTACCCTTACCATATCCAACGCGGATATCAAGGATATCACCGCGCACAGCCTCGGTATGCTCGCTATGGCGGCAGACGAAAAGAGCTATGTCAACAGTATAATTATCCCCAAGAACAGCAACGTCAACGTTCCCTTCGCCAAGGATTTCGTCTTCGGCGGCAAGAAGCTTGACGTCTACGTCCTTCAGGGCGAGTCGAGAGACCCCCATCAGACCGCTATCATAGGCAGATATGAGATTACCGGTATGAAGGGCGATAAGAAGGAAAATATCACCGTCACCTTCCTCTACAACTCCGACGGAGTAGTCGAGGTTACCGCCCGTATCAAGGGAGGAGCCGAGCTTCGCGTCGAGAGAAAGGACGTAGCGGAGGATATGACCGATATAATCAACCGTCTCAAGAAGGAGGCGGACGAGGCCAAGAATGCAAGAAAGGTCGAAATCACCGTTATCATCGACGTATCGGGAAGTATGAGCGGCGACAGAATCGAGAAGGCTCGTCAGGCGGCTCGCGGCTTCGTTGACGACGTTCTGAAGATTCCCGGAGCTACCATTTCTCTTATCGGATTCGCAGACAGCGAGCAGTATGCCTGCAAGAAGTCTAGAGATAAGCAGGCTCTCTACGATGCTATCGCGGGCATCTGGAACCTTCCCGTAGGCGGCGGCACCAGCGGTAAGCCCATCGCATACTGCTACCGTGACTATGACAGAGACGCGGCTAAGGTAATGATAGTCCTCACCGACGGATATTGGGGCAACCAGTCCTCCGAGATTTCCGCATCCGACGCGGCAAAGGCAGAGGGCATCATAATCTACGGTATAGGCATCGGCGAGGCAGACCAGACATTCCTTGATCGCATCTCCAGCGGCAAGGGCAAGAAGGTTGACCTCTCCAACCTCGGCGGCGCGTTCCGTGAGGTTGCCAGCAGCATCGCTACCGAGACGGGCAACGGCTCGCTTATCTAAGACATATTCGGGAATGGAATAACCCATTTTCAAAAGCCGACGCTTCGATGCGTTGAAAAAACAATTCAAGCCACGGGCTGTGACGGATTTTTCCCAAGGATTTCGCATCATAGCCCGATGCATAACGTCTGACTGAAAGGTATAAAAATGGCAGTTGTAAGGACACCTGACGAATTAAAAAATCCGGATTTTAACTATTATCTGGCGTTCCAGATAGACCCCAAGGAAAGAGATTCAAAGAAAATAGATGAAAAGCTGCGTACCAGACTCGGTAACGCGGGCGGCTCGCTTATGACAAGAAGATACAACGAGCTCCGTACCGATATAATCGAGATAATGGTCAACGACTCCATATACGACGCCCAGAAGGACAGCTATATTCAGGGCAAGGGCGGAAGAGCGAAGGAGCTAGCGGCGGCTAAGAAGTTCAAGCTCGACGAGGCAAGAGAACTCGCAGAGGACAGATGCAAGAAGAACAAGGTTGTTCTTCGCTCGCAGCTTGACGATATATATAACGCTATCAACAGACAGTCGGTATACTTCACCAAGGATGAGTATAACGCCGAAATAAAATATCTCGAGCAGCAGACCACTATCATAGAAGACGACTCCAAGGAGATACCCTTTGGCCAGTATGAAAAGCTGGACGATTATCTGACTACGCTCGGATATGAAAACGTGTTCGCCTTTCTTTCTTCATCAGGCTCGACAATCACCGAAAAGAGCCCGCCCGACGAGATAAAGAAGGCGAAGGACGCCGTCTACTCCTTGGGAAACAAGACTGCCGATATGAAGAAAAAGCAGGCGACGAGCAACCTGTGCGGTATCGTCGAAACCATAATGGTCAAGGACCCCAAGGGCGCTCGTACCTACTCCAACTATCTCGCTACGCGCGGCGTGGTATGGGATAAGATGGCTCACAAGAAGAGGGTCGGACTCACGGATATGACTCTCGACGAGTTCACAGGCTTCGTTCAGGAGATAATGGGTATCCTCGGGCTTTCGCTTGCCGAGGCTCAGAAAATGCTCGCTATCGGCTGCAGATACTTCCGCGTGGTGCTGGTAGACGTTACCCCGGGACAGAAGGAGGACTACCTCGTTGAGTGTCCCTACGACGACTGCGGCAGAGTGTTCAAGAAGGGGCTCAAGATTTGTCCCCACTGTAACCGCTCCATAGAAGCGCCCTGCTGGAACTGCGGAACGCTCATCAATCTTAACGCGGCGAAGAAGGGCTGCTCCGCTTGCGGAGCGACCACCGGCTCAAGAGCCATACTCGAGAGAAAGTGCTCGGAGCTTGACAGCCTTTTGGTCAAGACCGACGTTTCGGTTCCCGACCTCAAGTCCAAGCTCCAGGAAATCAAGGGAGTTGTGCCCGGCTACGAAAAGCACAGGAACTCCGAGGTAATGAGAAGAGTTACCAGGTACGAGGCGTCCGTGCAGAGCCGAGTCAAGCTTGAGGAAAACACAGGCAACGCATACAGGGCGGAGGTCGATAAAGTCCGCACACTCGTCGGAGAAAAGAAATATCAGACCGCCTACCAGATGGCAAGGGGTCTTAAATCAAAGTACAGCTCGTACAATACTCAGAACACCGATAAGCTCATAGCGGATATCAAGAAGGTGGTCGACGTTGCCGACAGGCATATGGAGCAGGCGAAGCAGGCAATGCTCCGCGGTGACGAAAGGAACGCTATTGAGTACGCTATCAAGGTCAATGAGCTCTGTTCTGACTACAGCGATACAAGACTTATTTTCCTTAAATTTCCCCCGAAGACTCCCGTCGGAATCAGAGCCGCTCTTGAGGGCGAGAAGGTTCGCATAGAGTGGGCAGAGGGAGCAAAGCAGGATTATATCACCTACACTGTTATCAAGAAAAACGGCGTTCCCCCGTCATCTGCCGACGACGGCTCGGTGCTCGAGGGAGGAATATCCATTCGCTACGCCGAGGACAAAAATATCGTTTCCGCCGTACCCTACTACTACGCGGTATACGCGGAGCGCTTCGGAATAAAGTCATCCCTGTCTATAACTCCCACACCCGTGTCGATATTCAAGGAGGTAGAGGACGCTGAGCAGCTGTTCCTCACTCCGGGTATAAAGGTTACCTGGCGTCCTCCCCAGAACGTCGCCTCGGTTGAGGTCTGGAAAAAGCAGGGCGTAGTCGCTCCCATAAAGGCAGGCGACGGTGTCAAGGTTCCCACAGACGGAAAGAGCTTCTACGATGAGAAGGCAGTCGGAGAAAACTCCTACCTGATTATATGCAACTACAGGGTTGGCACTCAGGCAGTTCAGTCCAAGGGTATAAGGCTCGTTCTGAAGCCCTTCGAGAACATAGCCCCCGTTACCTCCGCGAGTTTTTCGCACGTAGGGGATAACAAATTCGCCTTCACCTCCGACCCCGTCAAAACGGGCAACGTATATCTCTACTTCTCGCCCACCAAGCCCTCGATACAGTATTCGGTTGCGCAGAGATTTATCGATTTCGGCACCGTTTGTCCCGGATTTTCGAGGCTGACGGCTACCACGGGCGCAGACGGAGCGCTGAGGGTTATAGTTCCCAGAGAGAAAATCGGCTACGTCTATCCCATAGTGATGACAGACCAGCTCTTCGTGGTTTCCGAGCCCTTCGCGGTAAATACCCTTTCGGGTATCAAGGACCTTCAGTATTCCTTCGCGGCCAACAGAGGCGTGGTTACCGTCGAGGGCAAGCTTCACCCATCGGCGAAGAATATCGTGGCGAAGATAAGCCATAAGGACTTCCCCGAAACGATGGAGAGCGAGGGAGAAAACTTCACCTTCACCGCCGACGACTTCAAGCAGGACGGAAGAATAGAGATAAACCTCCGCACCAACACGATAAACTACATAACCCTTTTCGTAGAGTTCTACGAAAACGGAAGCACGACCTACTCGCTCCCCGTCACTCTTGATACTCCCATAGATTACAGAGAAACGGTAAGGGTGAAGTACTGTATCAACTACAAGACCTCAGCTGTCAAAAAGTTCGACGTGGTTATCACCTACGAGGCGACCGAGGCGGTTACCATTCCCTCGGTGGTGCTGGTGAAGGGTGACCCCATACCCCTCAGAAAGAGCGCGGGAGAGCTCTGCGAAAGGCTCGACCCCGTAGACCTCGATTATAGCTTCATCTCGAAGAAGTATAAGAAAAAGGTTACGGTGAAGGTTGACCCTGTCAGAACGGGAATGAAGTTTGAGATTTTCCCGAGCGCCGAGGGCGGACACGTCAAGCTTATCGCGGTCGATAAGCTCTGATGACTTTGAGAATAAGTAACACTTCAGCAGAGTAAAATGAAACAGGCAGGGCGCCACGCGGGCGCCCAAGCCAAAAGGAGATTTAAAAATGAGCAAGTTCACCTGCCCGTACTGCTACCGGATCCACGAGGAAAAGACCTGCGGCGTCAAGTGCTCCTATCGCAACCACAGAAACGTGATGGAAACCTGTGTCGACGCATCAAAGCCCGGCTTCGTTGACAGGAAGGACCAGTACGGATATATACTTCCGCAGTTCAGAAAGACCTGCGCTAAATGTAAGTCGGCGGGAATGAAATACTACTGCAACGTAGCTAACAAGGAAATCCCCCGCGACTTCCTCAACGGCCCCAGCTTTTCGGTAGCTATACTCGGAGCGAAGGCGTCGGGAAAGTCGAATTACATAGGCGTTCTTATCAACTCTATCAAAAACGAGATGTCCAAGAGCTTTAACTGTATTCTAAATACAGCGGCGAGCGAGGAGTCCTGGGACCAGTACAACAACCACTACTACGAGCCCCTTTTCAATCAGAAGGTAGTTATTCCCGCTACGGCTAACGATATTCTGCCTCCTATGATATTCCCCCTTCGCTTCCTCGAGTCGAAGATGTTCAACAAGAATCAGTACAAGGTCGACAAGGTTGCCGCCCTGACCTTCTACGACACCGCGGGAGAGAAGCTTAACTCCACGGACACGATGCTGGCAGAGAACCAGTACATCACCAACGCTAACGGCATTATTCTTCTGCTCGACCCGCTTCAGGTTCCCTCTGTCAGAGAGCAGCTCCGCGGAAAGATGCAGCTCCCCGCGCAGAACTCGGATACCGCCGAGGTTCTGGCGAAGATTATTGAGACCATAAGAATGGTGAATAAGGTCAGAGGAATAATAGATATTCCCATCGCGCTCGTATTCACTAAAATAGACGTGCTTGAAAAGTTTGACCTTCTCAGAGAGAACAGCGTTCTGTATCAGGAGTCGGAGCATCTGGCGAGAGGTATTTTCGTCAAGGATGACTTCAACGCGGTTAACCGCGAGATGCGCGCACTGATAGACAACTGGGTGGACAGCGACCTGTCACAGCAGCTCAAAAACTTCAAGACTGTCGCTATGTTCGGCGTTTCGGCGCTTGGCGGAATTCCCGTCGGCGCAAAGCTTGAGGCGGGTAAGATAACCCCCCGCCGTGTGCTTGATCCTCTCCTGTGGCTGTTCGCAGAGAAGAAGTACATCAAAACCGATAGATAATTATAGGAGGATAATATGAAGGCTTATCAGATGGTATACACCGCCTGCGGAAAGACCAAGAACGGCGACTACGACGTTTGGGGACACTCCTCCGCTCTTGACTACAAGGAGTGCGGTGAAATTGACAAGATAATGAGCTATCAGCGCCCCAACGGCGCTCCCTTCCAGCCCACCGAGGAGGAGATAAAGCAGTATTTCCCGAAGAAGTACGGCTACTTCTACACCTCGTCGGGAAAGGCGTGTATAGCGCAGTCCTCTCACGTCGGACGCGTCTACTCGGACGTTGACGAGAGATGGGGTAACTATGTTACTCACGCGCTCTGCTTCGCATCGGATATTGATTTTTCTCCCTTTGATATATTCGGCGCTCCCGTTTTCAAGGATAAGCTCACCTACAAGGAGTGGCACGACGACCCCTCGCCCGAGAGTCTTCCCGAGATAGAGGTAACGATACCGAAGGGAAGGGCAGTATCGGGTGTGCCCGCGCTTCTTTCAGACAGCAGAAAGAAGAATATGCTCCCCGCATTCGTGCAGGCGGTTATCAATACCCTTGAGACTAACGATAAGGCTGTCGTGGTTTCTCTTTCTGACGAGGAAATACCCACTCTGCTCGCGCTTGTCGGCGTGGCTCTGCCGAAATTTATGCACAAGAAGGTCACCTTCCAGACTCAGTACAGGGCTACGGGCAACTACGGTGACACCACCGTGCGCGCAAGAGTACAGTTCCCCCTCAACAGATCGACCTACGGCTTCGTTGACGATATGAGAGCGGGAAAGACCGTCTTTAACTTTGACACGGGAGATTTCACCGACGTTAAGGTTGGCGGATACGTCAAGGGTGTATTTGCCGCGCTGAACGGTGGAATTGACGCGGCGGAGAGATACGCCGCATCTATCGGCAAGGCTATGACCGAGCTTCACTGCGATATTGAGGCGGCGGCGCTCGTTGGCGCGCTTATGGGCGGAAAGTACAATGATTTCGACAGCCCCGCTCACTACGAGAGCGTGCTTAATATGCTGATCGACGCTAAATATATTAATAAGGAGGAGTATGCCTCCAGAGTGTACAGCGAGATAGTTGCTAAGGCAATCTGGCCCTTCAACACCGAGCTGTCGGGGCTTATCCGCTTCGCCTACGAGAACGGCGGACAGAGCATCAGAAACGAGCTCGTCTTCAGGGTTATGAAGTCGCTGTCTGCGTTTGGTATCACGCTCGCCTCGCCCACAGAGCAGGCGTTTGACTCCTTCAAGAGAGGACTTCCCATTGACTACAAGGGAGTTGTTTCAGCTGCTCTCACCGACCAGCGCTGGACTGCTCTTACCGAGAGCGCTGACGAGGCTCTCACCTACGTTATCCTGAGAATCTATATAGACGCTCTCAAAACTCCGTCCGCCTCTACCGCAGAGAATTATATTCTCAGAATAGCGAAGAAGGCGTATGAGAAGGCCGGACTTGACGCGCTTGTGACAAATCTCTCGCTGCTCGGCGATAACAAGCAGCTTGCCGACAGGCTTATATACTCCACCGTTGGCGCGCTCTTCGGAAAGGGCTCACTCAGCGAAAAGGAGCTCTCGCTCGCATTTGACGGCGCGCTTCTTCTTTCTACAAGAGGGGCAAGACGCGACGCCACCCTCGCTATTATCAAGGGCAGCCTCAATTCGCCCGCTCTCATTTCGGTCTATACCGACAAAAAGGCGGCAAATCCTCAGGCGTTCGCAGAGCTTGAGAGGGAGCTGTCGGGCGAGGCAGAGTTCGTAGAGTTCGTCAAGAGGTGCAGACTTCTTGAGTTCAAGAATAAACAGACGGTTACTCCCGCAGAGCTTGACCGCTACTTCAAGGAATACTATATCACAGGCGAGGACGACGGCACTTACCTGAAGAAGCTCGACGCGCTTATCGGCGCGAAGCGCCAGGTCGGCGACGCTGTCGAGGCGCTTTTGGACGTCTATACCAAAAACTGTCCCGCTGACGATAGCTCCGCGCTCTGTCTTGACGTGGTTTCCTATATCGAGAAAAAGATATTCTCCTACCCTCTGTCCGAGCTTATCAAGCTTCGCGCATCGGTAATTAATCAGGTAGCGCAGATTGACGCAAGGCTCAAGGGAGCTCGCCGCCAGACCAGCGGTCAGTATGAGCTTCTCTATACCGCGATGCTCATCAGCAGAAAGACACCGAGAGAGGTTCTCTACGCGGCTGTTGAGGGCAAGAAGATATACGAAAGACTTTCGCCCGAAAAGCTGGAGCTTTTCGCTCGCAGCTTCACTACCGAGGCTGTTGCTCTGTACGTTGATATGAAAAGGAAGGATAAGAAGCTCGGCAAGCAGCAGCTTATGACGGCTATCATTCATCCTCTTCTCAGCAAGGTTAAGGATAGTAACCTGTACTTCACCAAGGCAATCAAGGCGCAGAGATTCGAGGACGGAGCAGAGCTCGTCGCTGACCTTATGTGCTACGCCTTCAACACCGAGGGCGGATTTGCTGACAGGGCTCGCGATTTCGTTAAGTACTACGTTTCTACCCTGAAGCGTCCCGAATATAAGAAGCTCTTCAAGCTTATCAAGGCAATTCTCACGCCCAAGGAGTACGCAGGCCCGAAGAAGTTCATCAACGACCACCTCAACAACAACCGCAGCTTCCTTGAAAAGCTCTTCGGAGCGAAGAAGGCGGGCGATGACGATGAGGATGAGGACGACGAGGACGAGGACGAAAAGGAAAGCGACTCGGAAAAGAATAAGCCTGTCGAAAATAAGAAGGACGAAAGGCGTCCTGACGGAAAGCAGAGCGCAGAAAGGCGCCCCGACGGGAAGACCCCTGAAAGACCCGACCCGAGGAAAAACGAGCATAGAAGACCCGATACGAGAAATTGGGAGGACAGACCCACCGACAGCTCGAAGCACAACGAGAAAAACAGAAAGTGCCAAAGATGCGGCAATTACTATTCCTCCGAAAAGTTCAGCGCCTGCCCGAGATGCGGCGAGGTTGCAAGACGCCCCGAGGGTGAGAAGGAAAATGGACACAGATGCCCCGAGTGTGGCGCTCCCTATACGGAGAAGGACAGATTCTGCTCGAGCTGTGGAAAGCCCGTAGGAAAAAAGAGCGTTGATTGGAAAAAGAACAATGGCATAGACGAGGACGATAATGGCTGAGTTAATCACGGGAATACTTAGTGTTGCCATAGTGATAGCGGCGGCAATTCTCGCTATATTCGCTCTTGTGGCTTCCTGCTTCGCAGGAGCTGTTGCGGGAAGCGTGGGTGGCGGTGGAGCAGGACTTTTCCACACGCTAAAGACCTGCTTTCACACCGTCGACGTCGGCATTAAGAGCAAGGCTATGAGAATTGCAGTATTCGTTCTGCTCGGTCTTGTCGCTCTTCTTGCCGTAGGGCTCGCGGTGTACGCGATATGCCTGATTATCCCTCTGATAGCTAAGGGGGGCGTATGACGGATCCTGCTAAAATAAGCTATATGTTCACCCTTGCGCCGATGGAATATTCCGACTCGGTGAAGGAAATATTTGAGGACTATATCAACGTTATCAAGAAGAATTTCGGCAAGCTGGAAAACAAGTTCATTGACTTAACAAGGCTTGATTTCTCCGGAAACTTCTTTAACAGTCTGAAGTTCGGAAGCCTTTTCGCCTTGCAGCTTGGCTTTTTCTTCGGCGAGCTTTTGCTGCACGCGGTTCTTAGCGCGCTGTTTGGCGGTTTATTTATACTTCTGTACGGCGCGGCGGTCTATGGAATGAAGCTGTACGGATACGTGACGATGGGTATTCTTCTTTCTATAGAGTACCTTTTCTCATTCTTCAAAAGAATTGCCTTTAGCTGTCCGAACTGTCAGGCGAAGCACAAAATGCCAACTTATCTTTGCAAATGCGGCAGAAAACACAAAAAGCTGATGCCCTCGAGCGCCGGACTTCTCAAAAGAGAGTGTGTCTGCGGAGAAAAGCTCGCCTGCTCGCTGTTTTCGGGAAGGCACAGGCTCTCGGGAAGGTGGCTCTGTCCCGACTGCGACTATGAGATAGGTGGACCCTTGCATACGGATATACCGATTCCCGTTGTCGCAGGACCCAACGCGGGAAAAACCTGCTTTATCATCTCGGCTATAATGGAGCTCGAGAAGAATTCTGAGAGAAAGCACGACCTTCTTTTCGAGTATCACGAAAACCCGCAGCTTGGCGACGACTACTACGATAACAAGAGGCAGATAGAGAGGGGCAACGCTCCTCTGAAAACACGCGACAGCAGGCTTCGCTACTATCAGTTCTATCTTACCCCCAGGGGCAAAAAGATAAGAAATATGGTATCGCTGTGCGACGTCGCGGGAGAGGTATTCGCGCACGGGGACGACGTTATTCAGCCCGGCTTCAAAAACGCGGCGGCGTATCTTATTATCGTCGACCCGCTGTCAATCCCCGCCCTGAGAGCCGACCTCGACCCTGCCGTTGTGGCAAGGACACGCTTCAGCACGCGTCCTATGGACGAGGTAGTCAATATACTTATCAAGACCCTTGAGCTTTTCGGTGTCAAGGAGTCACAGCACGCGCATATCGATATAGCGGTAGTGTTCACCAAGTGCGACACTCCCGGTATCGACGACATCATAGGCAACAGGGCGGTTATGAGGACTATGCAGACCTCGGGTATTGAGTCAAGGCTCGAGGCGCAGAATGCCGTCTGTCAATCCGCGCTTATGAAATACGGCGAGGCTAACTTTCTCAACGCCATTCGCTCGCAGTTCAGAAGCCTGCAGTTTTTCACCACCTCTGCTCTTGGCGAGAGTGGACAGGCATTTAATCCCATTGGCGTTGACGAGCCGATTCTCTGGCTTGTCGACAAGGTGAGCCCGGATATTAATCTGAAGGCGAAATGGGGAAAGAAAATTTAAGCTCCGCGGTACACAGTCAATCCGTGACCCGTATCGCCCAAGAAAAAAAGACACGGGTGGTGTCATAGACCGATACACCGCCCGTGAATAAAATGAATAAGCGTATTTTTCTGTCCCCGTCGGCGACGCGGATAGGGCAATAAGCTTATCCTATGGAGGAAAAATGGTTTTTTATATCAGCTTTGGTATCATTCTTCTGGCTTTTGGAATATTCAACTACGTAGCGTCGATTTTATCCTCGAAGGGAAGACCGATATCGAGCTACGCTATGGCGGCGGTGCTCAGGTGCTTCGCGGTTGCCATTATGCTCGCCGTGACGGTCTGTCTGTGGTTCGCGACGCCTCGCCTTATCGATTTAGACTGGGATTATGAGGGCAGGGGGCTGCTTATAGTGGTTTCCTTATTCAACTCCATCATTCTGTGCAGTCTGCCCCTGCCGCTCGTTATACGCAGATTCGGCTCGTCCTTTAACTATAACAGAACGAAATTCATGACCGCGTATATAGCGAATATTCTGGCGCTGCTTGCTATCGGATTTGTTGAAACGACGCTTATCTCGCTTGTGACCTACTCCAACGCGCTATTTTATCACAGGGATTTCTGGGTCTATGCCTTCTACTTCATTTTCGCAGTCTGCGCGGGCGCGGCGGGATTTTTCTCCGCTTTCTCGGGCGAGGACGGAATTATCGACAGCTTCACCAGAGATAACTCGTCGATGTGGAATTATATAATGGGCTTCGGAGTATTTCTCCTTGCGGGATTCGCCGGAAACTACGTTATTATGTTCGTGGTATGGGTTATCCGCGGAATTATCGGTCTTTTCACTTAAAGCTCTCAATTATGTCATCAATCAAATAGGTTAAACTCTTCATTAATTAAGTAATTAATAAATAAAAAATATAAAGGAGCAACACAATGCAAAAACAACCTGCTCAAAAAAGTTACTTTTTTGACAAGGGCTACAAGGACGTCGGGAACATTCTGAAAAAGACCTGGACCACCGCCTTCCGCCCTGTCACCAACGAGTTTTCGAGGGTGGTACAGCTTTTTGCCGACAACGTAGTTGCGGCAATCTTCACCGTCGTCGTTGACCTCGTCGTATTTTCCATCGTCACCGCGGCGATACTGCTCGGAGTTCTTATCTTCTCGGCAGTCTTCATCGCGGGTATTGCGGCAGCGGGCGTAGTGGTCTACGTTTTCTACTCGCTTCTGTTTCTGGCTGACTTCGTGTTCTGTCTTATTCAGCATATTTCCTCGCACTGCAGCGTGTGTCAGAACAAGTTCCGTCTGCCATATTACAGATGCCCCAACCCCGCCTGCTCAAACGTACATACCGCCCTGCGCCCCAGCGTGTACGGTATTCTGAAAAGAAAGTGTAACTGCGGCAGAAAGCTGCCCACAACCTTCTTCAACGGCAGACAGAAGCTCGAGGCTATCTGTCCTCACTGTAACAAGAGAGTTGACGGCGGCGGAGAGCACACCGAGATAATGATTCCCATCGTCGGCGGCTCAAACTCGGGAAAGACCTGCTTCGTCAATATGGCTATCAAGCAGATTGAGGCCTGCGCCTCCCAGAACGACCTCGTGTTCGAATACAATCCCACCCTTGACGATAATATGGGTGATATAAGAGCTACTATGGGCAGGGGTATGCTCCCCCCCAAGACCCGTGAGGAGAGAATGACCTACTACCGCTTCTACCTCACTCCCAAGGGAAAGAAGGTCAAGACCCTTATTTCTCTTTGTGACGTTGCGGGAGAGGCGTTTGACAACAAGGATAAGATTGGCGAGCAGATAGGCTACAAGAACGCTAACGCCTTCGTTATGGTGGTTGACCCGCTTTCCATTCCTGCCTTCTATATGGATCAGCAGAAGAAGATGAACGTCAATAACTACGCCAGAAGCACCAAGGCGCTTGACACCGTTCTCAACAACCTTATAGTAACGCTCGAGAGCCTTAAGTGCATCGACGCCAAGACTATGATAAAGACCGACGTCGTGGTGGTGTTCACCAAGTGCGATATTCCCGACCTGGTTAAGCGTATGGGTCCGCAGGCTGTACAGCAGTATATGTTTGACAACAATCTGCCCTCGAAGTTCGTCGCGCAGAACAAGCTGTGTGAGCAATTCCTGCTCGAGTACGGAGAGGCGAACTTCTTAAACTCTCTGCGCTCCAAGTTCCGCAGTATTCAGTTCTTCCCGACCTCTGCTCTCGGTCACGTACAGAACGGTATGAAATACGCTCCTCAGGGTGTTGAGGATCCTATTCTCTGGATTATCGACAAGATTTCCGCGGGAATCAACCTCAAGAACAAGTGGGGCAAGAAAATTTAACACGGGGGTTATATAAATGCTTTTGATTGGCATACTGCTCGGCGTATTTATAATTACGGCGGGCGTTATCAACTACATATTCGTTGTCAGAAATCCGAACAGCTCGGGAGGAATATTCAACTTCCTTGGCTTCGCGGTTTCGGTTATGGTGACTACGCTGGCGCTTATTGTGATTAACACTCTGGGCGTATTTATACCTCAGTTTGTTTTCACCAATATTCACTGGGGCTGGCTGCTTGGCATCAGCATCGTTTTGCTGATAACTATCTTCATTTTTGTGATAGCAGCCTTTAGTAGCTATTCTCGCTCTGATGCTGAGGAAACTATAGTCGGCATTACGGGATTTATGCTTATTCCTCTGCTCGTTGTGCTGATTATGGCTCCTGTGAGAGCCGATATACATACCTACGAGCTCTCGGAAGCGAGGGACTTCAACCTTCTTAACAATCTTCCCACCGACTCGAAATATATCTATCACTTTGAGGTGACCGACGATATAGACTTCGAGGGTGAGAAAACGAGAATTGTCTACGGCAGGGAAAAGTTCACCTATTATATTGACGGAAACGGTCACACCCTCTCGGGCTTCGTCTGCGAGGATGATATCAAGGAGGACTGCTCGCTCTTCACGGCGGGTTATATCGTCCTGGCTAATAGCGACGTCTATTACTCTAAAATTTCAAACATTACCCTCGACGGCTTCGTCCTGACCGTTGCTCCCAACGGATACGACAAGGAAAACCGCGTAGGACTCAATCTCAATTACTCAATCTTCGATAAGGATATCGAGCTTGAGGGCGTTACTCTTAAGGCAGAGGTTATCATAGCGGACGAGGTTATCTACAACCGCTCGCTGACCCCCTCTACCATAGCCTCGGTTTTGCCCGAGAGCGGTGAGGACGATAGGGGAAATAAATTCAACGTTACCGTCACAGGAGAGCTCTACAAGCCCGAGCCCGAGCCCGAGACGGACGCAGAATAAGGAGGAAAAATGATATTACCAATCGCTCTGGTCGTCATATTTGCCCTGACGGTCGGTGTCTACAACTACGTTACTATCAGCCGCGGCTCGTCGGGAAGGGGCTTTGCACTGGAAAGTCTTTATCTTGCCACCTTCGTTTCCTGCGGAATTATGCTGGTAGTCGGACTTTTGGCTATGAGAGCCCCGAGCTTTATTTTCACTTATATCCACTGGGGCTGGTTTCTCGCGTGCAGTATCGTCGTATTTTTGCTCTGCATATTTATGATGATACTTTTGATAAATGACAGCGCGGAGGCTTATTGGTCTGCTCTTGTTACCTTTATAGGCATTTTGGTTATAGTTTTCGGCATTGTAGCTCCCGTGAGAGCTGACAAGCACACCTATGAAATCAGCAAGCCCCAGCACTTCAACCTTCTCACCAACCTCCCCGGAGATAAGAAGAACGTCTACTACTTCGAGCTTGGCGATGATATCGACTTCACGGGCAAGAAGGTCAAGGACAGCTATGGCAGCAAGAGAGTGTGCTACCGCATCGACGGAAACGGACACTCTATTAAGGGTATATCCTATACCGCGGAGCTGAAGGAGGACGGATGTCTTTTCATTGGCGGAGAGGCGCAGGATGGCACAGGCAGCTATTATAGCTCTCGCATATCCAACGTTGTCTTTGAGGATATGGTTCTCATTCTGACTCCCAACGCCTACGACGAGGACAGACACGAGGGTCTGTCGGTTAACTTCAATATGTTTTCCGAAATCGGCACAAGCCGTCACGTAAGCCTGGATAACGTTACCGTCAAGGCTAACGTCAGGGTTACCGAGGCTGTGGAAAATTATCGCTCTATAAATCCCTCCGAGGTTGGCGCTATCAATCTTGGAGAAGTAGACAGCGCGTACGTTGTCAACGAGAGTGACTTCGCTATAACCATCAATGATACCGAGGTTGCCTCTAAGGGTAACTACACGCTTAATTATGAAATTCCCGAGGAAAATAACGGCGAGGAGGTAGAAGGATAATGGTAGCTATAACCTATCTTGTTATCGCGGCGATAGTCGGAATTATCGCGGCTATTGGCTTTATCGGTGTATTTAACTTCTTCGGCACCTTCTTTATCACCTTTATCGCCGCCTTCTGTATCGGTATGTTCATAGAAACCGTAGACCAGGGCTGTAACACCGGTCTTGACTCGGCTAACGAGGTGTTCGAGGTGCTGGGTATAGATTACGGCGGACTGTGGGTGCTTTTAGGATTACCCGGACTCGTCTATATAGTTATGTTCCTTTTCTGCGGCGTATTTATGGCTCCCTTCTGGTTCTTGGTCGAGGATTGCAGGACATATAAGACGGTCACCAGAACGGTGCAGTGGGTTGCCGTTGGTATTCTCTCAATTTCGACGGTGGTCTGCGCCCTTATGTTCCTCGCTCCCACCTTCCTTTACTCGCTTATGCACTGGGGCTGGCTGTTCGGTATTCTTATTGCAGCGTCTGTGCTCGTTATAGTTGCTCTGCCGATGGTTGATAACAACTACTACTCCTTCGGCGGCCCGCTATACAACATTCTTCTTATCGTGGCTATCGCTATTATTCCCGTGACTGTCACGGGTCTTATCGTGTCCTCGAATCACACTCACTTTATCGGAAGCGCGTTTGAGATGAACGCCTTCGGAAACGCTCCTCAGGGCAAGAATACCGTTTTCGTGCTTGAAAACGACATTGATTTTGAGGGCGAGGAGGTTCGCTGGTTCGGAGAGTACAAGAACTTCAAGGGTATGTTCAACGGTCAGGGACACACTCTCTCCAACTTCAAGGTTACAGACAGGGTGAGAAATCTCAAGACCGAGGGCGATTACAAGGGCACCGGCCTTGTTATCAGCAACAACGGTATATTCAGAGATCTGAAGATTGACGGCGCTCTTATCTCCGTGGAATTGCCGAAGGAATACTACGGCACTATCAATGTTGGTATGTTTGCCGCGGAAAACCTGAACGGAAAATACCTCAACTGCGTGACCACAGGCTCGGGCATAAGAATAGAAAAAAATGAAACCTACGACAGCCAAAAGGTATATAGGAGCTTCAGAGTAGGAAATTGGAACAACGGCGTTGAGGGTATAAGCGCTAGTAACAACGGCGGAGAGCATCGCTTCCCTGAGGAAATGCGAAATGATACGACTAAGCGCTGGGAATATTACCCCGAAACCGAATAACGGAGAATTTTTATGTACTTATTTTTGATTATTGCGGGCGTTTTCGTGCTTATCGCGGGTGGAACTAACTACGTTCTCGTTCTGAAAAATCGCTCTGCCAGATCAATGGTCAGCTCGAAGGGCTTGCTCGTCGCATTCTTTGTGGCGAGCCTGTTGACGTTTCTTTATAACGTCCTTGTCAACGTTGCTCCTAAGTATGCCTTTTTGTACGTGCATTACGGCTGGTTTTACGGAATAAGCATCGCTGTGTTTATTCTCTCCTTGATACTCGGCGTTTTGCAGCTGTTTATCTACAACAAGCATAGCTTTGAGAGAAAGACTAACCTCGGCGTATCGCAGATACTCGTCGGTATATGCGTGCTTATACTAATGATCGGAGGTGGCAAGGCGGCGGCAAGCGGCGCCTACGAGCTATCGGAGCCCCGCGACTTCAAGCTTTTAGAAAATATTCCCTCGGAGGACGACAGCTATTCGTATTTTTATCTTTCCTCGGACATTGACTTCGAGGGGCAGACGGTGACAGAGCCCTTCGGCAGAGAGGGAGCGAGATACACCATCAACGGCAACGGACACACCATCTCCAATCTCAACGCAGAGCTTGTCCTGACGGAAAAGGTGAGCGCACTGTTTTTAAACTCGTATAGCGTTGCGTCCGATGGATATACGGGTGGAATATCTATATCAAGGCAAGTAAACTCTATATATGATCTGAAATTTGACGGCTGCTCCTTCACCCTGACGCCTAACGGATATGACGAGGACAGCTTTTCGTCCTATAAGTGCGACTTTGCTCTGATGAAAAAGAGCGATGCGGAGGCTATCGCGGGCAGCGAAATAACTATGACTAATACTACCGTGACGGTTAAGCCTGCCATAGAAAATATCCGCTCCATTGATAAAACCTCGATTGGCGAGATATTCGCGGAGCTTGTGGGAAGCGACCTTTTGGGACTTAATATAGTCAGAGAGGAGGAGAGCGAATGATTATTTTTCTGTTTTCCCTCTTTCTCGGATTTATGATGGGATTTGCGCTTGGTAGCGGCGGAGCCTTTATTCTCGTTTCTGTTGGCTCATTCTGGCTTCTGACCTTCGTTAATACGGTGGCGAACCGTACGAATCTCGGCTTTCGCGGCGCTGTAAATGGATTTTTAGCGCTTGCTCAGCACCCTTTTCTCTGGTTTATTCAGCTTTTGCCCCTGCAGGTTTTCGTCTGGTGCGCTCTTTTCGGCGGCATCGGACTTGCTCCCCTGTGGTATATGATAGACCACGGAAAGGCATTCTTCCGCGCGCTGGGAAGGTTCTTTCGCTTTATATGGAAGCTCTTTATTATGGCGATACCGTTTGTCCTCGCGCCTGTTATCCTTCTTGGCTTGGCGGCGGGTGTTATCTTGATAATTAAGCCCGTATTTGTATACTCTTATTTACATTGGGGTGTTCTTATCGCTATATCGGCGGGTGTTTTGCTGCTCAGTGTATTCTTCTGTTCGCTTGCGATAAGAAAGCACTATGTTACTCGCGTGTACAACAGGATTGCAAGGGTCTTGGGTATTATCGTTCTTCCGCTGGTTATTTTGGGTGTTATGCTTTCTCTTGGAAAGACCTTTGAGATTTCCACAGCCAGAGAGATGAACGCCTTTGGAAACGCGCCCTGTACCAAGAATACGCTCTTCATCATAACCGAGGATATTGACTTCGGGGGAGAGGAAGTAGGCTGGTATTCTGCGTATGAGGATTTCAAGGGTGCTATCGACGGCAGAGGACACACGCTCTCGAATTTTGAGGCGGAGGTTCCGGTTAAGAAAACCAAGAGCGACACCAGCGTCGGACTTGTCAGGAAAAACCACGGACTTATCAAGAACCTGAGCTTCAGGGACTCAAAAATCTACGTAACCTCGGACGGATATTTCTATCTTAATGCAGTCGGCGTCATCGTTGGCGAAAACTACGGAAAGGTTGCAAGTTGCTCGGTCGAGGGCGTTGAACTCTATATAGCGCAGGGCATCGAGGTGCGGGACGATGATTATTCGCTCACCGTTGGTTGGGACAACGAGTTGCGGGTTGGGGTTATCGACGTTTTGGGAAAAATTCCCGAGTATCCCGAGCCTGATGAGTATGACGGTTATTATTACAGAAAGGGCATTCCCTACAACGCGGTTTTTGAGGAATAAGCAGCAATTATGTATTTCACTTATCTTTTCTGGATTGCCGTGGCGCTTGCCTGCAGCACGGTTAACTACGTCTATGCTGTGAAAAACAAGAAAAGCATCGAACCGAAAACGGTTTTAGGGATTTCCCGTCGCTATGGCTTTTTCACTGCGTCCGCTGTGATTTTTGTCTATACCGTTATTCTTCTTGCGGATTCGAGCCTCGCGTATGTCCTTGGAAGACCCGCTACCGTGTTTTTCTACTCGGTTATAGTCGCCATAGACGCCACGGTAACGCTGGCTATGGATTTGCGCGCCTTTATAAGAAACAGGACGCTTCGTGTCAGCGACGTTATCTATATCGCGGCTTCCTTTTTCTCGCTTATTGTTCTATCAACCTTTTGAGATTTGACGTACCGTTTATTAGATATGGGGCGAGCGCGGGGTTAAATATGCCCTAAGATTGACACGCCCCACCCCCTCTAAGCTCCGCGGATCTTTTTATCGAAGTGCTTTTTATCAAAAAACGGAGAGTTTTATATGTATTTAATTATTATTATATTGGCTGTCGCGGTGATTACCAGCGGTGTGTTTAACTACGTACATGCGCTGAAAAACAATAACGTTCTTTTGCCGAAAATCATTTTTGCTCTTTCCAGAAGAGCTGCCTTCAGGTCGGCGGCATCCGTGCTTCTTGCGTACGTTATCCTGTATTTCATATCTCCCGACACAGCGCTCGTGCTGGCTCGTCCCGCTACGGCGCTCATTCCTGCGGTTATCGTCGTTATAGACGCCGCGATAACGCTGTTCTGGACTGTGTTTGTCTTTATCAAATATAAGGTGTCGCTTCGTTCAAGCCTGATTATCAGATACGTCCGCGATTTTATTTATATTGCGGCTTCGGTTTTCTGTCTGATTGCTATTTCGAGCTTTTAAGTTTTTTTAAGACTTGAATTTTTTCTGACGGGGCGTGCAGAGGGGCTTGATTTCCCAAGGGTTGACACGCCCCACCTCTTTTAAGCTCGGCTTGGGTATTTCTGTAAATTGACGCCCGAGTCGAAAAAACGGAGTATTTTCTATGTACTTACTTATTATTCTTGGCGTTGCCGTGGCGCTCAGCTGCGGCACTGTAAATTACGTTTATGCTGTGAAAAGAAAAAAAGGCACCTCGTCCGCGGGAGCAGCTGTGGTGACCTATCACGCGGCAATGATGTCGGCGATGGCGGTGGTGCTTATTTTCAATGCTCTTCTCGTGAGCTCGCCCGAGTTCGCTCTCAGGCTTGCAGACTGGAAAACCGCTCTTATTATCAGTATCATCGTTATGGCTGACAGGGGAGCGGTGTGCGCCGTTCTGGGCTATAAATATGCGAACAAGCATCTTGTGTCAAGCTACGCTCACACGATCTCCTTCACTATGGCGGCAATGGCGCTGGTATTTCTTTTATACAGCTCATTTACTATTGATAAGCACGTGTTCGTTGTGGACGAGGCGAGCGACCTTGAAATAATCGAGAGGCTGCCCGCGGGGGACAGGGTATATACCTTCGTTCTGGAGAGTGACCTGGATTTTTCGGATGAAGAATTACGTTTCGAAGGCTACGGCAGCGAGAAGGTGTCGTACGTCATTGACGGTAAGGGTTACACCGTCAGTGGAATAAGATATTACGCAGAGCTTACAGGCAACTTCACTCTTTTCCGCTCAAGCGGCTCTGACGAGTGCGCGGTGAGAAATCTGACGCTTGCTGACTGCACCTTCGCTATCGCTCCGAACAGTTATGACAATTCCACTCACAAGGGTCTTGGCTGCGGCTTCTATTTTTCAAGCCTTGATAAGTCGGCGCTTGAAAACGTGACCGTCAGGGAGGTTGAGATAATAGTTAAGCCGGCGGTCGAGAATATCAGAGCGAATAACCTATCGTACGTGTACGACGAGCTTGTTGATACCGAGTATCACGAGGGTGACGTTTCTTTAAGCATCAAGGTTACAAGGGAGGAACAGCCGTGATTTATTTAATAACCTCTGTCGCCCTCGCGATAGTGTTCGCCGTCGCCTTTGGCGGAGTGATGGGGCTCGTTTTTGCCTTTATCGTGGGCTTCTGGTGCGCGTTTTCCCTGATGGCGTCTGTTGACACCCTTGTTACAGGAAACAACAGAGGAGTCGATTGGGCGAAAAACACACTCCTCCTCGGACTTCGAAATCTTTATAAGGGCTGGTATTTCCTGCTTGTTCCGCTTTCCGCGGTCGTGCTTGTTGTGTGCGGATTTCTTCTTGCGCCCCTGTGGTTTCTTTTGCAATACTTATATAATCTCGGTAGCAGGGTTGATAACATTGCAGCACAGGCGGGGGCGAAAATTATCTCGTTTTTTGACACGGTATGGTACGTCCCGTATATTCTTGGCATTTGTGTGCTTGCCGGACTTTCCATATTCACCTTCGCGGCGCCCGCGCAGATATATAGACATATGCATTGGGGCTGGTGGATTGCTATAATTTCACTTCTTTGTATTCTGCTTGTGGTCGTCGTGGGAATAAGGCGCAGCGACCGCTATATCAAGAGCGGCAGAGCTACCTTCGCTTTGTGCCTCCTTTCTCTTGCCGCTATACCCGTGGTTGCGCTCGCGATACACTCCTCGACTAACGAGATATATTATATCAGCGACCGGGGAGATATGCGTATTTTCGGTAACGCGCCACAGAATCAGGATACCGTATTCGTGCTTGAGAACGATATTGACTTCGGTGGAAAGCGCGTGCGCTGGTTTGGAAAGTATACCGAATTCAAGGGCGTTTTCGACGGCAAGGGTTATACCCTCTCGAATTTTAAGGTAAAGAAGAACGCGGTCTCAACGAACAGCAGCTATACCGATGGCACGGAGGGACTATCTTTGCCGCATGCGCTTGGATTGGTCGTGAGAAATCACGGCGTACTTCGCAACCTCAATATCTCTGATGCTAAAATTACTATGGGCTATAACTCACTTATGCCAAACGTGTGCTACGGCACCCTCGCGGGTATCAATGCCTCGGGCGGCAGCGTCGTTGATTGCTCGGTTGTGGATTGCATCGCAACGTACGTCAAGCCGAAAAGGGATACTATCAGAGCTTTTATGACCGTCGGCAAGAACGTGGGAGAGGTGAGAGTTACGGAGAGCTATTCTCCCGACTACAAGCCTGATGCGTCCTTTGTTCAGGAGGGATGGGTGCTCGTTCCTCAGATTTCAGGAACTACGGAGTAGGTATGGTTAACGAGTACTATAAATCAAGGCTCCCCGCGCATCAGAGAAAGGTGTATGAGGATGCGGTAAGGGTTTTCTCGGAGGGAGGATGTCGAGTTCATTTCACCACAACGCACGAGCAGGCGTTCGACACTTATACCGCGGTGTATAACGACCACCCCGAGCTGTTTTATATGTCCAACGGCGCCAAGGCAGAGGTGAGAAGCATTCTCGGGGGTATAAGGTGCGGTACGCTTATATCCGAGCATATATATACGCCGCATGAGATTATCCGCTTCAAGACGGGTATGAAAAGAGAGCTCTTCAAGCTGAGGGAGCTGACACGGGGCTGTACTTCTCAGCTCGAGGTCGAGAAGATAGTCTGCGATTATATTATCGAGAACGTCACGTATTCTGTCAACCACAGGTTTCATCAGAACGCAGCCTCGGTGCTGGTCAATTTCATCGGTCAGTGCAGCGGTATATCCAAGGCGGTCAAGTATCTTTTTGACAATCTCGGTATTGAGTGCATCTACGTCACGGGTGAGGGCGGAGACCCGACGGGAGCTGAGCCCTGGGGACCTCACGCCTGGAATATAGTCAAGATTGACGGTGTGTATTATCACCTTGACGTCACCTTCATGCTCGGCTGTAACCCCCTCAAGAAGAAGCCCTACTATCGCGGCTACCTCAACTGGTCGGACGCAGATATGGCGGACAGCCACGTCTGGAAAAGAGGGGATTTCCCCGCTTGTACAAGCAGTATGAAGGGCGACGAGGTAGAGGACCTGATGACTATCAAGCGCGAGGACGTCGGCGATACGGTTATCAGCTCGTACGCGGAGTTCAGAGTCAGACTGACAGAGGCGCTTGAAAAAAGAGCGCCCTCGCTGTGCTTCACCTCGGAGATTGCAGAGCCTAACCAGAAAAGGCTGATGCAGAGGCTGATGGCGGATACCAAGCTCGTGGCGGAGAAGCTCGGCGTTGGTATGGGTGTGAGCCTCACCTGCCAGAATAACAGGGTGAAGCTGGAATTTACCTGGAGTGACGAATAACCTCCGAAAGAGAGGAATGAAAAAAAGGAGAGGCAAATTGCCTCTCCTTTCGCTATATATGCGGTTATATTAAACTCTCTCAACCGAGATTTTGACCTTCTCGCCGTTGATATTCCATTCCTTCTCGTTTTCGAGAACGGTGTCAAGGAGAACCTCGTCGGCGAGCGTCTGCTCGCATATCTCGTCCTTGTTTCTTTCGACTATTCCGTCGATGACGCTGTTGCCCGAAAATGCGACACGGATGCGGTCCATTACCTCAAAGCCCGAGTCCTTTCTCATCGTCTGAATCTTGGAGATAATCTCGCGCACGTTGCCTTCCTCGATAAGCTCGGGGGTGAGGCGCTTGTCGATAACCACGGTAACTCCCTTGTCGGAGAGCGACTCGAAGCCCTCCTTCTTGGTCATCTCGATAAGCAGGTCGTCGCGGGTGAGCTCTATTTTGACTCCGCCAATATCAAGGGTGAGAAGTCCCGTCGCATCTATCTCGTCCATAGCGGTGTTGCCGTCAAGGGTGGAAAGGGCGTTTCTGATGCCGCCGAGATACTTACCGTACTTGGGACCCACGGTACGAAGCTGGGGCTTGAAGCTGTAGGTGGTGAATTCGCGCACGTTGTCGGTGAAGACCACCTCCTTGACGTTAAGCTCCTCGCGGATGATGGAAACGTAGCTCTCGTCCTGCGCCTTGTCTGCTCTGACGTACATCTTCGCTATGGGCTGACGGTTCTTGATAGCCGCGGCGTTTCTTGCCGCTCTGCCGAGAACGACGACGTCGACTACCTTCTTCATATTTTCCTCAAGGTCCTTGTCAACGAGCGACATATCCGCCTCGGGGAAGGAGCAAAGGTGCACCGAGATGGGCGCGCTCTTGTCGACCGAGCATACGAGATTTCTGTATATCTCCTCGGTCATGAAGGGAATCATAGGCGCGGATATCTTCGCGATGGTGACAAGAGAGGTGTAGAGGGTCATATATGCGTTGACCTTGTCGGTGGGCATATCCTTCACCCAGAAGCGCTCGCGACAGCGGCGCACGTACCAGTTGGATAGCTCGTCGACAAGATTTTCGAGTACTCTCGTTGCCTCGGTAATCCTATAAGCGTCGAGAAGCTCGTCAACCGACCTGACAGCAGAGTTCAGCTTGGAGAGAATCCATCTGTCCATTACCGACAGGCTGTCCTTGTCGAGAGTGTATTCTGTCGGGTTGAAGCCGTCGATATTGGCGTAGAGCACGTAGAACGCGTAGGTGTTCCAGAGCGTTCCCATGAACTTTCTCTGTCCCTCGACAACGGCGTCGCCGAAGAAGCGGTTGGGAAGCCAGGGAGCAGAGTTGGAGTAGAAGTACCAGCGGATAGCGTCAGCACCGTAGGTGGAGAGCGCCTCGAAGGGATCAATCGCGTTGCCCTTCGATTTGGACATCTTCTGTCCCTCCTTATCGAGCACGTGGCCGAGAACGAGAACGTTCTTGTAGGGCGCGCAGTCGAAGATAAGGGTGGATATAGCCATCAGCGAGTAGAACCAGCCGCGCGTCTGGTCGACGCCCTCACTGATGAAATCTGCGGGGAACTGGCTGTGGAATAGCTCCTTGTTTTCAAAGGGGTAGTGCCACTGAGCGAAGGGCATCGAGCCAGAGTCAAACCAGCAGTCGATAACCTCGCTGACGCGCCTCATCTCGCCCTGACACTCGGGACAGCGGAGAGTGACCTCGTCTATGAAGGGACGGTGAAGCTCGATATTCTCGGGGCAGTTGTCCGACATTGAGCGGAGCTCCTCGATAGAGCCAACTGCGTGGCGGTGACCGCAGGAGCACTCCCAGATGTTGAGGGGAGTTCCCCAATATCTGTTTCTCGAGAGTCCCCAGTCCTGTACGTTTTCAAGCCAGTCGCCAAAGCGGCCCTTGCCTATATTTTCGGGAATCCAATTAACCGTGTTGTTGTTTCTGATAAGATTTTCGCGCACCTCGGTCATTCTGATAAACCAGGTGTCACGAGCGTAGTAGATAAGGGGCGTGTTGCATCTCCAGCAGTGCGGATACTCGTGCTCGAACTTGGGAGCGGAGAACAGCTTGCCTGCCTTGTCGAGGTCGGCTATGATGAGCGGGTCAGCGTCCTTGACGAAGATTCCCGCGTAGTCGGTAGCCTCGGTTAACTCACCCTTTCCGTCGACGAACTGCACGAAGGGCAGACCGTATTTCTTTCCGACCCTCGAGTCGTCCTCACCGAAGGCGGGAGCGATGTGTACTATACCCGTACCGTCGGACATAGTGACGTAGCTGTCGCAGACGACGAAGTGAGCCTTCGCCTTCTGTCTTTCCGCTTCCTTGCCCGCGCACTCGAAAAGAGGCTCATACTCGCGGTACTCGAGCTCCTTGCCCTTCATTTCGGAAAGAATTTCATAGGCAGACTCGCCCTCCTTAGCCAATGGGGAGAGAACGGTGTCGAGAAGCTCCTTAGCCATATAGTAGACCCTGCCGTCGCAGCAAGCTACCTTGCAGTAGGTGTCCTCGGGGTTAACGCAGAGGGCGACGTTGGAGGGAAGTGTCCAGGGGGTAGTCGTCCAGGCGAGGAAATAAGCGTCCTCGTCCTTGCACCTGAAGCGCGCTACGGCAGAGCGCTCCTTGACGGTCTTGTAGCCCTGCGCTACCTCGTGGCTGGAGAGGGGTGTGCCGCAGCGGGGGCAGTAGGGAACAATCTTGAAGCCTTTGTAGAGAAGGCCCTTGTCCCAGATTTTCTTCAGCGCCCACCACTCGGACTCGATGAAATCGTTGGTGTAGGTGACGTAGGGGTGCTCCATATCAGCCCAGAAGCCGACGGTGCCCGAGAAGTCCTCCCACATTTCCTTGTATTTCCATACCGATTCCTTACAGTGTGCGATGAAGGGCTCGAGGCCGTACGCCTCTATCTGCTCCTTGCCGTCGATGCCGAGCTTTTTCTCGACCTCAAGCTCAACGGGCAGACCGTGTGTGTCCCAGCCCGCCTTTCTGAGAACCCTCTTTCCCTTCATGGTCTTGTAACGGGGAATCATATCCTTGATAACTCTGGTCAGGACGTGACCGATATGAGGCTTTCCGTTGGCGGTGGGCGGACCGTCGAAGAAGGTGTAGTTTTCGCAGCCCTCGCGGAGCTCGATGCTCTTCTCGAAGATCGCGTTCTCCTCCCAGAAGCGACGCTGACAGCGCTCGCGCTCGACGAAGTTAAGGTTCGGTTGTACCTTTTCGTAGATTTCCATTTTTCATTCCTCTATTTTTAAATTATTTTCAATAAAAAAACCGTCCCCATACGGAAACGGAAAATAACCACCTATTTCACATATCTATCAATATGCGCCCGATAACGCGGGGCTAGCGTCGCGCCATACTCGTTCCCTTTCAGGCGCGCGACTCGGAAGTGATATTCACTTATGGATAATATGCATCGGCTCGCACCAAACCCGACTCGCTGCGCCATTTCCCCATAGCTACTGTCTTCGTCACAGTCTTTCTCTGTTTTGCCACACAATTATATATCATTTTTTTATAATTGTCAAGCCCCGCCGCCATAAATTTTAAATATACGCTAAACTACCCGAAAACAGAGGAGCAAGGGGGCGCGCGCCCTGTCAAGTCCGAGCCCAAGAGAGCTCGCGCCGAGGGGGAGTGGTAAATTTTAAATAAAGAGTTAACTTTTTGTGCGAGGGGGTGTTTTCGGTTGACATCGGGCGAGGATTTGTGGTATGATATTATCACCAAAAATATATTTAATTATAGCACGCCCGCGAGGCGTTCAACATACGGAGTGAGCGAAATGAAGTTTTTTGAGAAAGCGAAGGGATGGGTGCTCGGGTTAATTGAGAAAATCAAGCCCGCAGAGCCGCCCGTGCCTGAGGTTACCGAGGAGGAAATAGAGAGCATCGTCCACGAGGCAGAGCCCGAGCCCGAGCTGGAGCTTCCCGAGGGTCTGACGAGCGAGGACGTCGACGTACAGATTGACCTCGGCTACGTCAACGTGGTCAAGGAGAGAGCGGGACAGACGTACACCCAGATTCTTCTTGAAAACCTATTGACCTTCTTCAATCTTATCTGGGCTATTATAACGGTGGTTCTGGTGCTGTTCAAGGCGTATACCAACCTCACCTTCCTTTTTATCGTTATTCCCAACCTCGTTATAGCGGTCTTTCAGCAGATGCGAGCGAAGCATACGGTGGAAAAGCTGTCGGTGACGACAGACCCGAAGGCGACGGTAGTCCGCGACGGGCAGCTGTGGGATATAGACCAGAGCGAGATAGTGCTCGGCGAGGTTATGCGAGTCGAGCTTGGCAGACAGGTGCTCTGCGATGCTATCGTTATCAGCGGCGTCTGCGAGGCTAACGAGAGTATGATTACGGGCGAGTCCGTGCCTATCAAGAAGGAGGCGGGCGACAGACTCCTCGCCGGTAGCTTTATCGTCAGCGGAAGCGCCTTCGCCAAGGTTGACAGAGTGGGCAAGGACAACTACGTGCACACACTCGAGAAGGCGGCGAAAAACTTCAAAAAGCCCTCGTCAAACCTTTTCCGCGATCTTAACAGGCTTATCAAATTCATAGGCGGCTTTATTCTGCCGATGGCGGCGCTGATGCTGCTTGCCAACTGGCTTTTCTACCGCGTCGAGCTTGACGGCTACGAGCTTGCCAAGACGGTGGTTCTGAAGACCTGCGGCTCTGTTATAGGTATGATTCCCTCGGGAATATACCTTCTCGTTACCCTGACGCTCTCGGTCAGCCAGATGACACTGGCGAAAAAGCAGGCGCTCGTGCAGGATATGTACTCCATAGAGATGCTTGCCAGCGCAGACGTGCTCTGCCTGGACAAGACGGGCACCATCACCGACGGCACTATGGTAGTCTCGGGAGTTATTCCGCTCTCGGATATATCCGAGGAGAGGATAGGAGAAATTATGTCCTATCTTGAGGGCGAGGAAAACGCCACCAATGCGACCTCTCGCGCTCTTATCTCCTACTTCGGAAAAAAACAGGGAATTATCCGCGACTCCATACCCTTTTCCTCGTCGAGAAAATATTCGGCTATGGACGTTGCCGAGGTAGGCTGCTTCGCCATAGGAGCGCCGCACTTCGCGCCATGCGAGATAACCGAGGCGACCGATATGCTCATCAACGAGCGCGCGGCTCTCGGTGAGCGAGTTCTCGTGCTCGCAGAAATGCCCGATATTTCGACACGGGGCAGGGCTGTGGCTCTTATCTGCATAGCGGACAGAATCAGGGAGAGCGCTGTGTCGACCATCGAGCGCTTTCAGAGTCAGGACGTCAATATCAAGGTTATCTCCGGTGACCACGCCGCTACCGTCTCCGCGATAGCGAAGAAGGTGGGAATCAAAAATGCAGACAAGTATATCTCCTGCGAGAGCCTCACGGACGAGGAGCTTACGGAGATATGCGACGAATATTCGATATTCGGCAGAGTTACCCCCGAGCAGAAGGTGCTTATTATCCGGACGCTGAAGAAGAAGGGGCACACGGTGGCTATGACGGGCGACGGAGTCAACGATACCCTCGCTCTGAAGGAGTCCAACTGCGCCATAGCGATGGCTGACGGCAGCGAGGTCGCAGCGAAGGTTTCGCAGATAGTGCTGATGAACTCGGACTTCTCCTCTCTGCCTGCGGTCGTTACAGAGGGCAGACGCTGTATCAACAACGTCAGACAGTCGGCTGTGCTCTACCTTATGAAAACGATTTTCACGATATTTATTTCGCTGTTCTCGCTTATCACCGTTTCGGGCTATCCCTTCGACCCGAACAACTTCCTGTTCCTTGAGTTCTTCATCATAGGCATCGGCTCCTTCGCGCTCGCCTTCGAGCCCAACGACAAGCGAATAGAGGGCTCCTTCCTTGACAGGGTGTTGGTTAAATCCTTCCCCTGCGCTATTGCTATGTTTGTGCCGACGCTTCTTATTCTGCTTATCGGAAAGTTCTCGGCGGATATACCCGTTGAGTGCAGAAACGCGGTGGCAATGTGCGTCGTCACCCTCGTTGGATTCACTAATCTTATCTATGCCTGCCGTCCGTTCACCAAGTGGCGCGCGGCGGTGGTTTCTCTGGTCGGCGTTCTCCTTGCCGCGGGCATTTCGCTCAGCGCGCTTATGGAAACGGTGCTTGTCAGAGTCAATATTTTCGGCTTCAAGCACGTGCTTGACAACCCGAGGTTTTTCATCTTCATGCTCTCGCTCGGTATTATCCTTTCCGTGCTGATGAATTTCTTCCGCTCTCAGCTTGAGAAATGGTTTGACAACGCGCACATTAAGGCTATGATGAGCCGCTCAAGAAGGGAAAAGAAAAAATGAAAACACCGAAGGAAAGACTTCTTGGGCTGTACGAGAGGGTTTATTCAAGGCAGCGACTCACGGTAGCGCTGTACTATCTGTCGCTTCTGGCATCGCTGGTTATAGCGCTTTCCTACGCTGCCGTGCTCTGCTTTGAGTTTGTTCGGGATTTGGTCTACGGTGCGCAGCTGCTCGCCGTTACCTCTATTCCATTTCTACTCGGTACACTTCTCAGGCACATCATCAACAGACCAAGACCCTACGAGGTGCTTGACACACCGCTTCTTGAGGGACTCAGGGTAGGGAGGAGGCGCGGCGAGAGCTTTCCCAGCAGACACACTCTGTCCGCGATGCTTATCGGCTCTGCTATATGCTTTATCCATCTTCCGCTAGGAATCGTTCTTCTTGGCTTGGGTATATGCGTGGGGGCGTGTCGCGTTCTTCTTGGATATCACTTTCTTTCCGACGTTCTTGCAGGGGGCGCTATTGGCGCTCTTTCGGGTGTCGTCGGTATGATAATTGTAAATTTTAGTTGACAAATTTGCTTTAACGGCTCTTGCCGTGGAAGGAGTATATTATGAAGGTTACCTGGCTTGGACAGGCGGGACTTTTGTTTGACAGTGGTAGGGTGCGCGTCCTGGTTGACCCGTATCTTTCCGACAGTATAGGAGATACCGACCCCGAGCGCCACCGCAGAATACCCGTGCCCGAGGAATATAAGGATATATCCGCCGACATTCTGGTTATCACCAACACCGAGCCTGACAGGCTTGACGATGCTACGCTTATGGGTGTTCTGGGCGCTGAGAGAAGAATGACGGTTCTCTGCTCGGAGGGCGCTTATAACAGAGTGCGACACTTTAGCTCGAGGCACAACTACGTGCTACTTTCTCCTCACTCGGTATGGAGCGAGGGTGGCCTGACCTTTTATTCCGTCAGGGCTGAGCACCACGACAGAACTGCCATAGGCGTTATAATTGACGACGGTGAGCGGACCTTCTATCTCAGCGGCGATACCCTCTATAACTACGACGTTATCGACGACGTTATGGACTTGGTTGATGACGGTGTTGACTACGCCTTTCTGCCCATCAACGGCTACGGCAACAATATGAACGCTAAGGACGCCTCCGACTTCGCCTACGAGCTTGACGCGGGCAGAGCCGTGCCCGTTCACTACGGAATGCTTGACGATGTGAGTCCCGAGAGCTTTGACTTCGAGGACGCCTTCGTGCTCACACCCTTCCAGCCTACCGAGCTATAAATCCCGAGTCCTGCGGTAAGGCTGTCGAGTTCGAGGAAAAAAGAAAATGAAGAGAAAAAAGGTTATTATCTCCGCCATAGCAGTCCTTATTCTGCTCGCGGTGGGTGTCGGCGTGCTTTTCGGTGTTCGGGAATACAACGACGGCAGAATGAAATTCACCGTGAGTGACACGCTCCCCGACGGGAACGGAAGACGGGCGAGGGTTATTCTGCTCGGCGGACAGTCAAACGCCTCAGGCTGCAGCCGCGACGATTATCTCAAGAAAAACGTCACTCCCGAAAAATACGCCGAGTACGAGGCGGGCTACGGTAACGTATATATCAACTACTTCGCGACGGGCACCAACAGCTCCGACGGATTTGTCAGGTGCTCCGTTCGGCAGGGCGAGGGCGGTGGCTTTTTCGGCCCTGAGCTTGGGCTTGCGGAAAGGCTGAGCGAGCTGTATCCTGATGAGCTGTTTTTCATCATCAAGTGCGCCTGGGGCGGCTCTAATCTTCATTCGCAGTGGTTATCACCGTCAGCCACGGGAAGGACAGGGCATATGTACAAGTCCTTCGTCGAATACGTCGAAACGAGTATGGAGTACCTGCTTCTGAAGGGCTACGATGCGAAAATTGAGGGTATGTGCTGGATGCAGGGCGAGTCGGACTCGTTTTCTGTTGAAGCAGCCACCGAATACGAAGATAATCTTTCCAAGCTGATTGAGGATTTAAGAAAAAAATTCTCCCGCTACTCAGCGGAGGACGGGCTAGCCTTCGTCGACGCGTATATTGCCGCAACCCCTGCCTTCTGGGTACACTACGAGCTTGTCAATCAATCGAAGGATGAGGTTGCCAAATCGAGCGATATGAACGCCCTCGTTGATACCATTTCTGCGGGGCTTACCTGCGACCTTGAGCCTGAGGGAGCTCCCGATATTCCTCACTATGATTCAATGAGCCAGATTAAGCTCGGAAGACTTTTCGCCGACGAGCTTGTCAGATTTTTGGACTGAATAACGCCTATATATCAAGAAACGCCCGAAGGGAATGACTCCCGGACGGGCGTTTTCTTTTAGCTCCACGGCTCTGCAATTCAATGCCTTCTCCGCGCGTCGGGGAGCTTGATATCCGGGGCTGAAAATGGGGAAAAGTGCGCCCCGTGTCGCGTTTTTAGTATTTTTCTGACGGTTAAGTCTGTCAATGGGGCGTCTTGCTGCATTTTTTGTATAAAACGGAAATAGTCGAGAAAAATAAGGAGCGAAAGGATATTGGTGAATAATGAGGCTGACGAATGATCACACGAAAAATATATCCACTCTGAGAGAGGCGCTCGGGGTGTCATACAGCTTTGACCTTATTGAAAGACATCTGACCGTGACGAGCCGCGATATGTGCTTTTTCTTTATAGACGGCTTTGTCAAGGACAGCGAGATGCAGAGGATAATGACGAATATGCTTGAGCTTGGAGCGATAGGCAGCGCCGGCGAGGTGGCGCGCGGTCTGCCATACGTTGAGGTGGGGCTTGCAGGCGAGGTTTCGGAAATAGTCAGGGCGGTCTTATCTGGACAGGCGGCGCTCGTCGGCGAGGGCTTTGGAGAGCAGGCTATCCTGGTCGACGTGCGTACCTATCCTGCGAGAACAACAGCAGAGCCTGACAGCGACAGGGTTATGCAGGGAGCGCACGACGGCTTCGTTGAAACTATGGTTATGAATACGGCGCTTATCCGCCGCAGAATACGCGACCCGAGGCTGACTATGGAGCACTTCAATCTCGGCGGAGCATCGGCAACCGACGTTGTGATGTGCTACATGCGCGGCGTTGCCGACGAGAGCACGGTGAGAGATTTGAAAAATAGGCTGAAGAGACTTCGCCCCGACACTCTGACGCTCGGGTATCAGAGCCTTGCTGAAAGCCTTGTCCGCCGAGGCTGGCTCAATCCCTTCCCGAAAATTCGCCTGACCGAGCGCCCCGACACCGCCGCATCGCAGGTTCTGGAGGGGAGTATACTCATAATTTGTGACACGACCCCCCAGGTTATGATATTGCCGACCTCTGTTTTTGACTTTCTTCAGCAGACGGACGACTTCTATTTTCCGCCCCTGACGGGCACTTATCTGAGAATAATCCGCACGGCTATTCTCGTTTTGTCGGTGATAATAACTCCATTGTGGTATCTGTACCTCGAATACGCTGACGTTCTTCCCGATGCCCTGCGCTTTCTCATTCCCGACAACCCCGGGGCGCTTCCGATAATATTGCAGCTTCTTCTGGTCGAGGCGGCGCTCGACGGCTTGAAGATAGCATCAATGAACACCCCCGATATGCTGTCAAACTCGCTCTCGGTTGTCGGCGCTCTGCTGCTTGGAGATTTTGCCGTTGGAGTCGGTTGGCTGTGCGAGGACGTGATACTCTATATGGCATTCGTGGCAATCGCGGGCTTCGCTCAGCAGAACGTTGAGCTTGGCTACGCCTTCAAGTACGTGAGGGTGCTGACGCTGATTTTCGTCTTCGGCTTCGGCGTGTGGGGACTCGCGCTTGGATTTCTTCTTTTCGTCTTTCTCGTCGCGACGAACACCACCGTCACAGGAAGGCATCACTACCTGTACCCGCTCATACCCTTCAACAAAACCGCTATGGCGCGTCTTCTTTTCAGATTCAAGAAGAGTGACGTAGGGCATAGCGTCGACCCGAAGAACGAGGAAGGGGCGTAGCACCCATATACCAATCTATCGCGCCTGCGCTCTGCGGGCGCTTTTTCTTTAGCTCGGAAGCATAGCTTTATACCGCTCGCAAGCCGCGAAAAAACAGCTTTGTGCAATCTCGACATAAGCCCAAAGTCATTTTTGTTCATCTCGCTCCCATTATTTAAAATAAATTTTTCAACTTATTGACTTTGGTTATTTTGGGTGTTATGCTATAATCAGTACACCATGCAAAGGAGATTTTTATGAAGAACAAGATGGCGAGAATCCTTTCCTTCGTTCTGATGCTTTCGCTTCTTTTGTCTATGCTCTCTGTTTTTGCTTTCGCAGAGGAGACGGCAGGAGAAGAGGAGGAGCAGCCCAAGGAAGAGGATGTGTTGGTTCTCTACAACCGTACGTATGACGAGGGTTGGGACATTGGCAACGGTCTTCAATGGAACGACCGAGGAAGCCCCAGCACCATCGACTACGAGATGACCACGGATTACAACTACAACTATTTCTGGCGTTTAACGGTTCAGTCCTCGGACAACTCGTACGCGGAGCTGAGGTTTGACAACAACGACATAATAGGCTCGGTATTTGAGTTCGACATTAAATCTGACGATTATGCGAATATCAAGACCTTCCTTACCTTTGGTACTATGGGAGGCGGAAGCGCGACCAGACACGACTGGGCGCTTGTTAATATCGAGGATAACCAGTTCTATTTCCTGACTCCCCAGAATCCCGAAAAGGACGATTCCGAAAAGAGGGATGAGGAGCCCGCCTTCAAGCTTGAGGACGAGTGGATGCACGTCGCCTTCGTGTTTGACTATACCTTTGACAGGACTCCCGGCGACGACCTTCCCGAGAGCGATTATTTCCAGGTCAGCTTCTATTGGGGAAACACCGCCGAGTACAGAGAGACGGGCGAGCTCAATCACCACGGTACTTATCTTTTCACCGGTAGAAAAAACACCGGTAAGGGACTCAACCATTTCAGATTAGGTACCTCGGGTGAGAAGGAGGAGGCATTTGGCGGTAGCGTGTGCATTGACAACGTTCAGTGCTATAACTACGCCAACACCTACGGCAAGGTTCCTCTCGACGGACCCAAGGGCTCCAAGATCAACGAAAAGTACGGTATCACCGTAGATATACTCACCAACAACTCGGGCAGCAACAAGACTCTCACCAATTATCTCTGGGAGAGCTACGCCCTGAAGCTCAACGTTGACTACGCCTTCTCAGGAAAGAACTATAAGGTTGGCAACAAGGAAACCCGCAGCCCCATTCTCACCAACAGCAAGGGTGAGGCTTACGGCGCGCCCTATATGGACGACGACGGAGTTATCTGGGTCGCTCTCGAGCCCATTCTCGAGCACTGCGGATATCCCGTCTACGTGCACAAGGACGGCACGTTTATCGACATTTCCACGGGAACATCTTCTTCATTTATCTCCACGAAGACAACGACTGCCACGGTTGGCGGAAAAAGCATCGAGCTTCTCAACGCGCCAAGACACGCTACCGATTCCGATGGCAACGAATATATAGCTATAAATCTCTACGACATTGAAACTATCCTTCCCGGATACTACGTAGACTACGATCCGCTCGGACTTATCGTTATCACCGAGACTCCCGACGACAACGTCATCAACCGCGACGTCAATATCGTTGATATGATGGAGCTGATGAAGCAGTTCATCTTTGATTATGCGACGAGCGAGGAGATTATCGAGGACGTTAAGGAATACACCAATAACTTCACTCATCCTTACATCCATACCAATCAGGAAACTCTCGACAGGCTCCACGCCGCGTACGTTGCAGAGCCCGGCGACGAGAATTATAACGAAACCCTGAAAGAGTATCTCGACGATATGATAGATAACGGCGAATATGCCTTCAGCCTCTACTGCCTGCCTGACGAAAACGGTAAGCACGACACCTATCAGGGACTCAGAGATAAGGAAAATATGCTCCAGTATATGCGCGACCTCTATGGCTGGCAGGGCTATGAGTACAGGCATTACATAGGAACGGTGGGTCTTGAGCAGCCCTATTATTCCGAGGAGCTTGGCGGCTTTGGTGAGGGCTATGACCTCAGCGGCGGACGTTCAAATCCCGAGGGCCGTATGCTGATGCTTCAGGATATGCTTTCGGCATATATCATCACCAAAGATGAAAAGTATCTTCCCGCGATGTACGACTTCGCGCTTGCGATGGGCGAATGGAAGCACTGGGGACCCGGTCACTTCCTCAACGTTGCTGACGCGACCTCTCCCTTCGCTATGTTCTACGACTGGACATATAACGACTACGTCAAGCTTTATAACGGCGAGGACGTGGACGGCGACGGCTTCGTAACTCTTTATAAGCAGCAGCTCGTTGTTGACGATAGCGGAAATCCCGTGCTTAATGAGAGTGGCGAGAAGCAGTACGTTGACGCGCTTGACGAGAACGGTCAGCCCATTCCCTCGGGCGACGTGCTTGGCGATAAGAAGTATGACGTGAAGAAGCTCGCCGAGATTCTGTATACTCACAGCACCTACGAGGGTCTGCTTGCCGTAGACAGAATTCACACCTCGTTCATCAGCCCCCCTATCGGTGAGGGCGGTAACTTCTACACCCACAGACCCAACAACTGGAACGCGGTATGTAGCTCGGGTATGGTTATCGGCGCTCTTGCCATCATCGGCGACGAGAGATATCAGGCAGATGCGGGCTATCTCATCTCGAGCAACATCAAGTCCTTGACAAATATCGGCTTGGTTGTGTATGCTCCCGAGGGCGCGTATATTGAGGGTACGGGATATTGGAACTACGGTACCAACGCGTTCTTTGAGATGTGCTCCGCGCTTTCCACCGCGACGGGCGGCACCTACAATATGATGGATTGCTGGGGAATCGAGAAGACCTGCTATTTCGCTTGTCACTCCGAATCCTCGGATAACCTTATGTTCAACTACCACGACGGCGCGATGCTCGAGCAGGATACCTCCCTGTTCTTCTACGTTGCCCATAACTTTGGCGACAACAACCTCGCCTCCATAAGACTTGCTCATCTTGCATCGGGCAAGGCTATCACAATATACGACCTGCTCTATTATCCTATGGAGGATATAAAGAGTGAGACCGTTGAGCTTGACTATTATGCCAAGAGCATAGAGCTCTACTGCGCGAGATCCTCCTGGGAGCGCGGAGCGCTCTTCGTTGGCGCGATGTCGGGTAACAACTACATCGACCACGGACAGATTGACGCGGGCTCCTTCGTATATCACAACAAGGGCACCGTATGGTTCATTGATATCGGAACAGAGGAATACGACGCGGCAGGCTTCTGGCCCACAGAGACCAGATACAGATACTACCGTATGAACGCTGAGGGTAACAACACTATCTGTCTGACCTCTCAGCCTGATACCGTTCCTCACGGACAGGAGCTGAACAGTATCGGTAAGAGCATTGATTATTCCTCCAACGAGCACGGCTCGTACGTCGTATTTGATAATACGTCCACCCTCAAGGGCTATGCCTCGAGCTGGCACCGCGGAATAATGGTTACCAACGACAGAAAGACGACCATCATTCAGGACGATATATACTTCCCCGCAGGAGTACAGACGGTTTATTGGTTCGGACATTATAGCTTTAACTATATCGAGGATATCAAGTTCTCCCCCGACAGCAGAACCGCGTATATGATAGATAAGAACGGTACGGCTCTGCGTGTCAAGATAGTTTCCGCGAGAAGTGACTATAAGTTTGAGATTATGGACACCTACACCTTCGTTAACGGTGGTGACAGAGGCACCTTTGGCCCCGAGTACGCGGATACTCACGCACCCTTCGTTCCCGAGAAGAGCAGAGCAGAGTACAACAAGCTCGCTATCAAGGCTGTCAACTGCACGTCGTTTAACGTGGCGGTGGTTATCGAGGAGATTGACCCCGATACGATATTCACTCCCAGCGCGCAGATTGAGGTAGGATACGAGTACACCGCCTTCGCTGATTGGGAGCCCTATGCGGACGAGAGAGGCGTTATCAAGGAGGAGGAGGTCGCGAAGAAGCGCGGCAATCCCGTTCTTTCCTCCATCAGAAGCAACGCCAGAGAGATGAACAGCATCTATCAGTCGGGCAGAGCATTCTCGCAGAAGCTTGACGAGTACTATGCTGTGCTTTCCGACCTCTACTACGTATACGTTCGATTCAGAAGCTCTGAGCTTAAGGATTTCAAGGACGAAATAGCTGCATTTGAAGAAAGATGGGCTGAATATGAGGCTCATATCGGCGTCATCAACTCCTATGCGCGCTCGTCCAAGGATATAAGCTACGCTCTTATGGGCGTGAATTAATCGAGGCTTGGATTTCATCTGAGCTGAGCAAGATTTCATTGAAGCGACAGAAAAAAAGAAAGCCCGACGGAAAGTCGGGCTTTCAACTTTAAAAATATCAGGGGACAGTTATAGCGCGAGCGAGGCAGAGGTTTATTCTGCCTCGCTCTGTTTTTCTTTTGTCAGCCCGAGAAAAAGGGCTATCTTTTTCAATAAGGACGGTCTTTTGGAAAAATCAGTCCTTGGCTAAAATGATAACGCAGTGATATGCGTCACCCGAAAAGCTGATAATTCTGTACCCGTCAGAAAGGTAGGGAAAGAGCAATTGCTCAAGCCGTGTGTTTTCCTGAAAAAAGGAAGCTCTCCCCCATTCCTTCAGCGTGACGATGCTGTTTTCAAACTCAGTTTCAAAATAGTGTAATACCTTACAGTCCTTCATATAACCTCACAGCAAGCCCGCTTGCTTCATAGCTCGATGGGCTTATAGCTTTAATTTTATTTTAATGTGCGTTAAGATAAAATGCGGTTTATTTGCCTAGATTAAATTGGTTCTCAATGAGATCTCTCATCTCGCCCTCAAGATCTTTTTCATCCAGATCTGCTATATAGTCTATATCGTGGTCATAAAGATAAAGGTAGTACAGCGTGGAATTATCTCTATCAATGCCGATCAGATAAATGTGTTTGGGGAAATAATCTTTGTTTCCTTCGGTAATAACCCTAAAAAAGATTCCTTCATAAGTAAATTCGGGCGCGGTAATCACATAGTAATCGTAATCAATAACAGGCTCTGACAAAAACTGATGCGAGTCTATGTAAGCCTTATAGTCTGCCTCACACAGTTCGTGGCTATCGTATTTTACGATTGCAGTGATAGACTGATAATAGAAAAATCCACAAGAAACTCTGCCAACAAATTGAACGTCATGCTCATCGAATTCGCTGTACGTTGGGAAATTGCTGAAATTGGTTCCCATATCATCTGCGCACCGGTTGAAGTCATCTTCACTTTCAATCTCAAAGTCGTTTTTGATAGTAGGAATAGCAAAGGCGCCTAAAAAAAGAGAAAACGGATTGCCCAGCGCTATGATAACGATTACATTCACCAAGCCGGAAAGCCATTTTTGCTTAGTACGAATGTTGAAAAAGAGCATCAAAACGAAAACGGCAATACAAACACCAACAACAATAAACTCGCGGTATGGCGTATAGCTACTATAAAGATAGGGAGTTTTTTCTTTAAATTCAAAAACATCCTTTATTGAAAGTATCGCTATAGACAAAAACCAAGCTAAGGCAAGTCCAATCAATATTACGGCTATGATTTTAAATAGAGAAAATTTAACCTTTTTCTGACTCATAGTTGACCCCTTTTGAAAGTATATGCTAAGCTGATTTTTTATTTTGCAGTATAGTGACAAGCTTGTCCATCTTGCCTTTTAGAAAACGAACGGTTGCGGGTGTGCCCTGCGCTTGCAGAAATGTAACAAAAACATTTATTTTATGACATCAGAAACAATCCACATTATTCCAACCCGTTCAAGATCATCAGAGCTTGTATTGTACAGGATATTATGTAGTTCATTTATTTTTTCCTGATGCCAAATAATAAATTCTGCTTCCAACCTATTCTTGGGCAAAATACAGACACCGCTATTACTTGCGTTTGGGTTATAACTAATTTTGTATTCGATATTGTTTTTCAAACTATTTGAAACTAATGTTTGAATAGATTTTTATTCCTTTAATGAAATCCTAAAATGAATTTTAGGATGAAGTCACTTTGTGATGAAGTCCGCTGTCGCGGATGAAGTCGAAAACGGTGTTTTCGGTTGAAATACACCGCGCCTGCGCGACTTCATCCGAGCATTCGCGAGGACTTCATCTGCGTAGCAGATTTATTCCCATTCTATTGTGCCAACGGGCTTTGGCGTTAAATCATATACTACCCTGTTAATTCCCTCAACCTCTTTGGTTATTCTATCGGTGATTCTGTGGAGTATGGGGTAGGGGATATCCTCTACTGTTGCGGTCATAGCGTCGACCGTGTTAACCGCGCGGATAATAGCCGCCCAGCCCTCGTAGCGCTTTCCGTCCCTGACGCCGACGCTCTTTAAGTCGGGTATCGCGATAAAGTACTGCCAAACTCTTTCGGCAAGGCCGCAGCGGTCAAACTCCTCCCTGAGAATTGCATCAGCCTCGCGCAGAGCGTGAAGTCTGTCGCGGGTGATAGCGCCAAGGCAGCGCACGCCGAGTCCGGGGCCGGGGAAGGGCTGACGGTAGACCATCGCGTGCGGAAGTCCGAGCTCCTCGCCGACAATCCTGACCTCGTCCTTATACAAGAGCTTGAGAGGCTCTACGAGCCTGAACTGCAAATCAGCGGGCAGACCGCCTACGTTGTGGTGCGCCTTAACTCCGTCGCTCTCGATAATATCGGGATATATAGTGCCCTGGGCGAGAAACTCAATGCCGTCGAGCTTTCTTGCCTCCTCCTCGAATATGCGGATGAACTCCGCTCCTATAATGGAGCGCTTTTCCTCGGGAGAGCTGACTCCCGCCAGCTTGTCAAGATATCTGTCGGTCGCATCAATGTAGATAAGATTGGCGTCGAGCTCCTTTCCGAAAATCTCTATAACCTGCTCGCTCTCTCCCTTTCTCATAAGCCCGTGATTGACGTGCACGCACACAAGCTGCTTGCCGACCGCCTTGATAAGAAGCGCGGCTACAACCGAGGAGTCTACTCCTCCGGAGAGGGCAAGGAGAACCTTTTTTTCTCCGACCTCTGCTCTTATGGCTTGAATCTGCTCGTCTATGAACGCCTTGGCGAGCTCGGGGGTGGTGATGCGCTGCATTGCTTCGGGTCTTTTGTTTGAATTCATGGGGAGAGCTCCTTTTGACTTGATTTATAAGGTAATTATATAATATTATTTCCCTTATTACAAGATATTTTAGCAAGATAATTTAACAAAATGAGAAAAAATGAATATACAGAATAAGAGGAAAGAAAGGAGAAAAATATGCTGGTGATAAAGCAGTATAACAGAGAGCGGGCGGTGGAGTATGCGAAAAAATACGCCTTTTCCCAAAACCCAATATTCGGAAACTTCAGAGGCATCGGCGGCAACTGTACCAACTTCGTTTCCCAGGCGCTCTATGCGGGAACCTGCGTTATGAATTACACCAAGACGTACGGCTGGTATTATATCTCGCTTGACGACCGCTCGCCGTCATGGACGGGAGTTGAGTATTTTTATAACTTCATAACCACGAACACGGGGGTGGGGCCCTTTGGCAGAGAGGTGTCTGCCGACGGAGCGTCGGTCGGCGATATAATTCAGCTCGCGAAAAACGAGGGCGGCTTCTATCACACTCTGCTTATAGTTGGCTATGAGGGAGAGGACCCCCTTGTTGCCGCTCAGACCGACGACGCCTACGCGCGACCGCTGTCAACCTATACCTTTGACTACCTGAGGTACATAAGAATAGACGGCGCGAGAATAGAGATAGAGGACAGCTCCGACTGCTATCAGAGCGTCTACGACGGAGTTGCCATAGTGCCTACGGCGTGAGAATCAGAAGAACGGCTTTGGAGGAAAAGAGGAGTCAGATATCAAAAACCGCAGAGGTGCTCTCTGCGGTTTTTTCTTAAATTATGCTTTGGGGAGCTTGATTATTTGCCCCACTTTTCCATAGGAACAATCTCGGAGTAGCCCTCGCCGTCAATCGCTACGGCACAGACGATTTTCGTAGCGTTCTTATGTACCACGAGAAGTCTGGTGTGGTCGTGTCTGTCGTACTCCTCGTCAAAGTTCGCGGTGGTGCTGAGAAGATAGGTATAGCAGTCAGAGAGCGCGAGCTCGCCGTCGCCGAGAAGGCGGACTGTGATACTCTTTCCGTCCTTGTGCGTGAGGGTGGCGGATTTCTTGTCCTCAGCGAGAGTGGCGGTGATTTCGGTGTTATTGAAGTGGAAAATGCCGTAGGCATCCTGAGGATATGCGAACTCTACCTCGTCCTGAATAACAACCGTATTTCTGTCCTCGGTGATGAGCATTCCGCGCAGAGCAGACTTGACTGCGTCGCCGTAGACCTCCTTGTTGTCTATGATGGCATACGCGCCCTTTCCGCTGTGTACTCTCGTCATTCTGCCCGTTGCGCCGGGGAGCTGACCGTACTCGACAGAGGGCAGGCAGAGGGTGTTGTTACCCTCGGCGTTTCTGCGGTACAGGCAGTAGTTTTCAAAGTAGCGATGTACGTTGTAGTAATCGGGGCCCATATCGGTGAACCAGAGAACACCCTTGTTGTGATATACGAGAGAGCCCGAGTCGAGCTGGCTGTGGCTGGGCTCAACGGGGTTGTAGCCACCCATAATTCCCGCGTAGAGAGAGCCTGCCGCCCATCCGTTTCTGACAACGAAGGCGTCGATTCCCTCCATATAGTAGTCAAGGGGCATTTCATCGAGCTTGGGAATATTTCTTTCTCTTACCACGGGGCTGTATAGGAGCTCGAAGAGCGTGGGGTTCTTTCCTCTTTCGAGGTGAGAAATTCTGAGCGCGTAGAGCTTGTCGTCGCCGTTGACCGTGGCGAGCATATTGAACAGGGAGGAATCCTGCTGCTCAAGAAGACCGTCGTGATAATTCCAGCCCACGAAGTCGCAGGACTCGGAGCTGAGAGCGTAGTAGCAGGTTCTGTCAATTCCCGCGGAGAGCGAGATACCGAGGTCGGAGCCGATAGCGTCGTAGAGGACTGCTATGATTTTGAACAGCGACTCGGTGCCGTATGACCAGTAGTGGTTGGACTCGACGTAGGAGCCGTCGGGCATATACAGCTTCAGGACGTAGGTCGGCTGAGTTATAGAGGTGAGGCAGGCGCCGAGAAGCTCGGTCATAATCTTTTTTTCCTCGTCGGTCGCGTGCTTCGAGGTGATGAGCGAAAGAATTGAAATTACAAGGCAGGAGTTGTTAACCGAGTTCCAGTTATCCTTCTTGTCCTTGTAGCGCCAGCCCGTAGCGTGATGATGCGTCGGGTAGGTGCAGGTGTCGAATATGAAGGACAGGAAGCCCTCGTAGATTCCGTTTCTGTACACTCCGCGATAGATGGCGCCGGCGTCGAGCCCCATACCTTCCCAGGCGTCCTCCATCCAGTCGTACGCAGTGGCGAAGAAGCCGGCCGCGCCCGCGCAGTTGAGGAAGTGACCGGGACCCCAGTGCTTCATCTCGCATACCGCCTTGGCGATAAAGTAAGCCTGTCTTGCATAATACTCGTTTCCTGTGATTATGTAAGCGAAGGACAGATGCATCGAGCAGGAGGCGATGGTTTCGGAGAAATAGTGTCTGCCGCCGATATCGTACAGGTCCTCGCCGTAGCCGTGGTGCAGGGGCTCGTTAAGGCCGTCGCCCTTCTCGTTGAGTCTGAACTCGGGCTTTTTCGAAATGTCAATGCATTGCTCGAGAACCTTCGTTATAGCTCTCTTGGTCAGACAGTCCTCGCCCTCGTATATAGCGCGGAGCTTGTCGAATATATCCTTAGTGGTGAAGAGGTAGGGTCTTTTGGGAGCGCGGGCGTTAAGCATTCCGAGAACCTGCTCGCCTATGCGAACGAAGCCTGCTCTCTGCTCCTCGGTGCAGGGTGAGTAATCTCCCTTGAGCTTGATTCTCTCGAAATCGAATATAAAGGTATCCTGAACGTTGAGGAAATAATCCTTATCATCGTTGTGATTGAGCGAAAGAATACCCTCGTCGGAGTCGATAAGCACCAGTCCCGTGCTGTCTGCGTTGACGTATGCGCCGACAATCTCGCTCGTGTATTCCACGCCTTCGTGAGAAACCGTATTTCCGTGACCGAACAGTCCCGAAAGAGCGGATACCGGCAGATATACCTTGCCGTCCTTCTCAAAGGGAGCTCCCTCAAGAAGAACCTTCTTCTCATTAACCAGCGCCTTTCTCGTTCCGAGCCTGAGAGCTATCTTGGGTAAATTACGGGTTGACATAATAAAAAACCTCCTTGTGCCACTGTGGCTTAATATACGATAATTTTACCACACCGCCGTGTAAAAGTCTAGTATATTCGCGAAAAAAGTTGCGCGCGGGGGAGCAAAAAATATAATATTTGACAAATTTGTCAAGATATGATATCATTATCGTTGTGGGGAGCAGCTCCCCTGAAAAACCGATTGCGATAAACGCGGAAACGGAGAGCTTATGAAGCTTAATTACAAACGCACGATACTCGTCGGCTTCGCCTTTTTCCTTATCAGCGCATTCTGGCAGGCGTACGACGCTATAGTGCCCCTTATGTTGACTAATCACTACGGTATGAATCAGTTCTGGTCAGGACTGGTTATGGCGATGGATAACATTCTCGCCGTCTTTCTTCTTCCTCTTTTCGGCGCTATCTCGGACAAGGTGGCGTCGAGGTTTGGAAAGAGAACCCCGTTCATCTTTATTGGAACGATACTCGCTGTCGTTATGTTCGTCTCGCTCACCTTCGTCGGCAACGGTCAGCTCTCGAGAGTTGAGGATACCGAGGTCGTTATGGATTACTCCTGCGCGGAAACCCTCAGGGGCAACGTGGACGAGCTCGCAGGAAAAATCGCGGACAAGGACGACGCGACCCTTGATGAGATTTATAAGAACGAGAAGGCGGCTATTGACAGCCTCTATGCCTCGAAAACCATTCCCGAGCAGTACGAGGCGGCTGACTCCTTCAGAGATGCTACATACAAGCTGATTAAGCAGGCGAAAAAGACCTCTGACGAGGGACTTGCTGAATTTGCTTCGGCTCAGCTCAAGGTGGTTGACACCCTGTTTCAGGAAATAGAGGGCTCTACCTTCGAGATAACCGAGAGAAATATAGGCTCTCTTGTGGGCTTCACTATGGTGCTTCTTCTGGTGCTCGTTTCTATGGCTCTGTTTCGCTCTCCCGCCGTCGCGCTTATGCCCGACGTTACCATTAAGCCCCTGCGCTCCAAGGGTAACGCTATAATTAACCTTATGGGCACCGCGGGCGGAATAATCGTGCTCGTTCTGGGTATGATATTTGCAACGAAGAGAATTTATATGCAGTATACGGGCTACGTTATCGCGGTATGCGCGGTTATGCTGGTCGGACTCGTTATCTTCCTCGTTACAGTTAAGGAAAACAAGTGGGCGAAGGATATGCAGGACGATACCGAAAGATACGGTATCGATGAGAGCACAGCCGACGAAGGTGGAGAGAAGAGAAGACTCTCCCGCTCCGAGATGGTGTCGCTGTTTCTTATTCTCGCGTCGGTTGCCCTCTGGTATATCGGCTACAACTCGATAACGAGTAAGTTCTCGGTGTACGCTACCCGTGAGCTTGGCTTCGACCACAATATCACACTCATCGTCGCTCAGGCGGCGGCGGTAGTCGCGTATATTCCCGTCGGAATTATATCCTCGAAGGTTGGCCGCAAGAAGGCGATTCTCGCAGGTATTGTTATGCTCACCGCGGCATTCATCGGCGGACACTTTATCACCCCCATCGTTCCCGAAATAATTATGTATCCCATATTTATGCTCGCGGGCATTGGCTGGGCTACCATCAACGTCAACTCCTTCCCGATGGTCGTAGAGCTCGCTCGCGGCGGCGACGTCGGAAAATATACAGGCTACTACTATACCGCTTCTATGGCGGCGCAGATTGTGGCTCCCACCCTCTCGGGTCTGCTCTACGGCATATTCGGTATGAGGAGCACCTTCTTCGTGTTTGGCTCTGTGTTCGTTGCTCTTTCGTTCGTCACTATGCTCTTCGTCAAGCACGGTGACTCGCGTCCCGAGCCCACAGGCGCTCTTGAAAGCATTGGCGCGGCTGAGGACTGATAAATCAAAAATAACTTTTTAATGGAGGCGCTATGTCCCCCACTGCACTCGCGCTGATTATTGGCGGCACATCGCTCTGTCTTATCGTGCTTCTCGTTATGCTGGGCGCTCTCTATATGATTGCCCCGGGCAGACGCGGCGATAAGATGAAAAAATATATGCGATACAGATACGCTCACAGAGGGCTGCACGACTCTGTCAAGGCGGAGAACACCCTCTCTGCTATAACAGCGGCGGCTGCCGCGGGATACGGAATTGAGCTTGACGTCAGACTATCGAAGGACGGAGAGCTTGTTGTGTTCCACGACTCCTCGCTTTTCCGCGCGACAGGTGTGGACAGGCGTGTCGTTGACTGCACCACGGAGGAGCTCGCAGAGCTGTCAATATTTGACACGGCTGAGGGTGTACCGACTCTCAGGGCGGTGCTTGATGCGGTTGACGGTAGCGTGCCTCTGCTCATCGAAATGAAGATTGACGAGGGCAACGAGAGCGTTCCCGACAGGCTCGTTCTTGAGCTTGAGGGCTATGACGGCGACGTCATAGTTGAGTCCTTTAATCCTATGGCGCTTCGCAGACTGAGAAGGCTTCGCCCTGATATTCTTCGCGGAATACTGTCTATGGAATACTCCCGTGTGGAGAAATTCAAGAGCAAGCTCGTATATAAGCTTCTTCAGGGATTATACTTCAATTTTATGATGCGCCCCGACTTTATCGCCTATGAGAAAACAGGGCACGCGGTGCGCGGACTCAGATTTGTCAGAAAGACCTTCGGCACTCCGCTTATCGCCTGGACGATAACCTCTCCCGACGAGGAGATGCGCGCCTTTGGCGACGGCTTTGACGCGGTGATATTCGAGGGCTATATACCGGATAACTAAAAAGGATAGCGGCGTCACACGGCGCCGCTATAATACGGCTTACAGAGGGTAGAAGAATATGAAAATACAGCTTGTTGCTACCTGTCTATTTGGACTCGAGCATCTTCTGGGTGAGGAAATAGACAGCCTTGGCTATCAGCGCATATCTACGATTAACGGCAGAGTTACCTTTCTCGGTGACGAGCAGGCGGTAGCGCTCGCGAACGTTTTTCTCAGATACGCCGAGAGAGTTTATATCAAGCTCGGCTCCTTCAGGGCAGAGAGCTTTGAGGAGCTATTTGAGGGCACGAGAGCACTCCCCTGGGCGGATTTCATAGGCAGAAACGACGCCTTTCCCGTCACGGGACATTCGATACACTCGACCCTTCACTCCATACCCGACTGCCAGGCTATTATCAAAAAGGCGATAGTCAGGTCTATGTCCGAGAGATACGGCATCTATGTCTTCCCCGAGGACAATATCAGGTACCGTGTCGAGTTTTTCATACTTAACGACGAGGCAAGCCTAATGATAGACACCTCGGGTGAGCCCCTTAGCAAGCGCGGTTATCGCCGCCAGTCGAACGCGGCGCCCATCAGGGAAACCTTAGCCGCGGCGATAGCAGCAACCTCGCGCCCCAGAGAGAACGTTCTTTTCTGGGACCCTATGTGCGGAAGCGGAACGATAGCTATTGAGGCGGCGATGCGAATGAGAAATATCGCCCCGGGAATGAAAAGGCATTTTGCCGCAGAGCAGTACCCCTTCATCGACCAAAGGCATTGGTCTGACGCGAAGGAGGAGGCGATGGAGGGTATAACCCACTCTGAGTTTGAGGTTTTCGCCTCGGATATAGACGAGGAGTGCATACAGATAACCAAGGACAACGCCTATCGCGCGGGAGTGCTCAACTCTATGAAGGTGTTCAGGCAGGACGCCAGAAGAATAACCACACAAGGTCGCAGGGGAACCGTCGTTACCAACCCGCCATACGGCGAGCGCCTTAGCGAGAAGGAGGAGGTTGAGAGGCTCTATCGCGAGCTCGGACGTTGCTTCCGTGGGCTTGATATGTGGCAGATGTATATTATCACCTCGCACCCGACCTTCGAAAGACTCTTTGGCAGAGAGGCGGACAAGGTGAAAAGGCTGTATAACGGTATGATACCCTGTTATCTCTATCAGTTTTTCAAGAATAAGAGATAAAGATTAAATACACTCGCCAAGCGGCGAATATAATGTACAAAAAATGAAAAGGATATACATATGCAAATCTGGGAAATTGTCGCCACAGCGATAGCGCTGTCTATGGACGCCTTCGCCGTCGCGATATGCAAGGGCCTTGCAACCGATAAGGTTAAGCTTCGCCATATGCTGATAGTGGGCGCGTGGTTTGGCGGCTTTCAGGGCTTGATGCCGCTCCTAGGATACCTTCCGGTGCGACTTCTCGGGCCCGTTATTGAGAAATACGTCACGGCTATTGACCACTGGGTAGCCTTCGTGCTTCTTGCCTTCATTGGCGGAAAAATGATAGTCGAGGCTATGGGGCGCGATGAGGAATGTACCGATTGCTCGCTTTCGTTCAGCGTTATGCTTGCTATGGCGGTCGCGACGAGCATTGACGCGCTCGCTGTGGGAATAACGATAGGACTTCAGTCGGCTAACATTGTTCTGGCGGTGCTTCTTATAGGTGTCATAACCTTCGTTCTCTCTGCCATCGGCGTCAAGCTCGGCAACGTCTTCGGGGCTAAATATAAGTTTGTCGCAGAGCTTTTTGGTGGCATTACCCTCGTGCTTATCGGTACTAAAATACTCCTTGAGCACCTCGGAATTTTGAATTTTTGAGCCGCATAAAATTAAAACCCCGTTTTTTGTAAATTATTGTTGTCAAAATTATTAAATAATAATAAATTTAGCAAATTTAGGCTAAAATCCTATTGCAAATCAGACGGATTTAGTGTAAAATAAGGTGTAACATTGATTAGAAAGGCAGAACCCTATCGTGAGCAAGAAAATTAACGAGAAGTTTCTAAAGGTATTTTCAGAGCTCGACAGGCTGTGCTGTGAGAAATTCGGAGTTTCAACAGGCGGCGTTACCGAGTATATTACCAGACTCAATAACGCGCGTTATGCTCCTGACAGGGAACAGACACTCCCAAGACTTGTAAGATACAGAAATATAAGGAATATGTTCGTGCACGAGCCCGCTACAATAAGAAAAAACGACGAGCTCACCCGCGAGGACGTCAAGTGGATTGGGCGCTTCAAGCTTGACCTTCAGAAAAAGCGCGACCCCATTTCAAAGTATCTTAGAAAGGCGCGCAGATTTGCAAGAGCAAGAAAGATTAAAAGAGCTCTTGTTATAGCCCTTATTCTTCTCCTTGTAGCAGCTGTCGCTGCGCTGGCATATTTCCTGTTTTTGAAGTAATATGAAATGCAATTACCACAACCACACCTTCAGGTGTGGACATGCCTCCGACACGGAGGAGGATTATATAAAGAAAGCCATAGCCGAGGGTATCACTACCATCGGCTTTTCTGACCACACGCCCTATCCGTTTCCCTCGGGATTCGTGTCCGATTGCCGTATGCTAATGAGCGATATGGACGGATATTTCCGCACCCTTCTCGCCCTCAGAGAAAAGTACCGCGGATATATAGATATAAAGATAGGCTTCGAGGCGGAGTACTACGTCGATTATTTTCCCGAGCTGCTATCCGAGTACAGAAAATATCCGCTTGACTATCTTATCTACGCGGGACACTACATAGGACACGAGGGCAGGGAGGACTGCTTCTGCGCTTTTGACAGTACGCGTGACGAAAAGAGGCTCGTGCAGTACGTGGACAACGTGATTGCCGCCATCAGCACGCAGAGGTACAGCATTATCGCTCATCCCGATATGATGAATTTCGTGGGCGACCTCGACCTTTATCGCTCCGAGATGACGAGGCTTATCAACGCGGCGAAGGAGCTCTCCGTCCCCCTTGAGATAAACCTTAACGGCATCAGGGACGGGCGGTACTATCCGTTTGACGACTTCTGGCGCATAGCCGGCAGGGTTGATGCTCCCGCTGTGATTGGCTTTGACGCGCACTGCATAGCGCACGTTGCCGACAAGGGAGAGATAGCCGAGGCGATGCGCTACGCTGACCGCTTTGGCGTTCGGATAATCGATGAGGTTGAGCTCAAAAACCCTCTGATATGACCGCGGCGAGAGTCGATTTCAGATAAATATTCCACGCATATAAAAACTAAATAGCTCTACGATAAGCGAAAGCTTCAAGCAGGGAAAGAGCGGTGAAAATCCGTCGCAACAGCCATTGCCGTAACGTGACCTTACGTCCTGAGTCGGAAGGCCTGCCGTAGAGAGTGTTGATTCCTTGGGCAAGTGAAGGAAGAGGATGCACGGGCGGCTTTTGTCGCGCCTGCTTGGCTATTTATAGCCTGATTATGCTCAAGGGAGGAACAGCTTTCGCTGCGCCTCTCTTTTTCTCTTCCGTATTGTACGGACTAATATTAATATAAAGGAGAAATAAAAAATGAAAAAAACAATTTATCTTCGCGCGCGGTGCGCGCTTCTTCTGCTCTTCGTGCTCGGGCTTTCGCTCGTCGGCTGTGTAGGAAGGGTTGACGACCACGGCTCCTGTACCGTAGTTATAGCCTGCGGTGATGACGTGCGTGAGTATAGCGTGCCGCTTGACAAGGTTGACGGCTCGAAGGGCGCTGTCGGCCTTCTTGACTACCTGAAGGAAAACGAGGGCGTAGAGTACACCTCTGAGGACGGGGGCTACGGAGCGTATATCACCTCGGTGGGCAATCTCAGAGCGAACGCGGAAGAGCGCGTGTCCGTCGGAATCTGGACCTCGGTTGAGTCCGATCAGGACAGAGAGAGCGAATATTCAACCACAGTAACCTATGAGGGTGTGACGCTTGTCAGCTCGGGTGTAGGCATGACACAGCTTTCCGCTCCGGACGGCGCGGTTATATACTTCGGTGAGATCAGATATTAAGGGTGTATGATGGGGGAAGGCAGAAAAATATCTGTTGCCCGTCAGGTAGCAACCGTGGGTCTTATGGCGGCGAGCCTTGAATGTGTGAAGCTTGCGCTCAGCGTGCTACCTAATATCGAGGCGGTAACCCTTCTGGTTGCGGTCTTTTCCTACGCGGCGGGCTGGACGGGCGTTCTTGCAACCGTGGTCTTCGTCTGTATTGAGCCGCTTATATGGGGCTTTGGCACCTGGGTAATAAGCTACGCGCTCTATTGGCCCGCGCTCGCCCTTCTGTTCCTTGTGCTCGGCAGGCTCAGGGTGAAAAACAGAGTCGCGATAACCTCTGTGGCGGTCGGAATGACTATATGGTTCGGTGTTCTGACCTCGCTTGTGGATATAGGGCTTTTCAGCGGCAGATTTGATAACTTTTTTCATAGATTTGCAATTTATTACGCACGGGGTGCGGCGTTCTACGCCCTTCAGGTCGCATCAAGCCTCGTTTTGTTTCCACTGTTATTCAGAACGCTTACAGAAAAGCTGAAAAAACTAACGTAGAAAAAGCTCCCGAGAGGGAGCTTTTTTAGTTGAAAGTTGAAAATGGAAAATTGAAAATGAAAGGTTAATAATTAACGCGGCTGTTAATACCCGGATGTTCGCCTTTGGCGAATGTTGCGACCCGGATTTCGCCGATTAATGAAAACGCCTATGCTTGTGCTCCTTCTGCCTTTAGCCCTTGGCGAGCCGTGTGTTCGGCGAAGCCCGACCGAATCGGACGAGTAGCATCCCCAGGACACCCCCAAAAAACGAAAAAAGCATAGGGCGAAGAGATTTTGAGGGAAAATGTTCGTTCTTTGAGCGCCAGCTTTAGAAAACTAAAGCAAGCGAGAAAACGGAGATTTGCACCAAAATATCTAAGCCCTAAAAAAACCAAAGCCCCGAGGTAATCCTCGGGGGTGTCTGGAGCTGCTACCCGGATTCGGACCGGGGACCTCATCCTTACCAAGGATGTGCTCTACCAGCTGAGCCATAGCAGCATGTCAGGGGATATTTCCTCGTGACGCAGTTAATTATATCAAAAGATTTCGACTTTGTCAATACCTTTTTAAAAATAATTTATTATAGCGAAAAAAGGTAGCAGGCCTTGAGAAAACATCCCTGAAATCAGACCGCACGAAGCCTCGCCCTCGGGGTGGTCGGACGAAAAAGATGCAACCGTGCGGCATATTTCTGAACCCACTCTCTATTCCGGAGTAGGTTAAATAACCCTCACGTCGTCGCGGTCAAGTCTGACGTCCTCCTTCGGAATCCTCCTTCCCGATACAAGAAGAAAAACAACCGACAGCAAGAATGCCACAAGCTCTGCGATAGGCAGACACCACCAGATAATACTGACGTCAAACAGAGAAGGCAACAGAAGAGCAAGACCGATAGGAAGCAGAATGCCTCTGAGCAGAGAGACCGTGACCGACATCTTCTGCATCAGAACCGACTGGTGAAAATAACTCGCCACCACGGTAACGCCCATCAGGGGAAGCGCCAGACAGTACACTCTCATTATAGGAGGGCCGATGAGCATAACGTTTTCGTTGACCTCCATAAATAGTCGAAGAATCTCGGCGGGGAAGAGCTCTACCACGGCGAGAAAGACCACGCCAAGCACGGTGCCGCAGATAAGCGCCGCCTTGAGCGATGCTCTGACTCGGCCCCACCTTCCCGCGCCAAAATTCGCAGACGCTATGGGCTGGAGGGCTGAGCCCGCCGCGTTAATAACGCAGGTGAGCATAACCAGAAGTGTGGAAACCGTGCCGTAGACGGCAAGGTGGTCGTAGCTCAGGTGCTTGATAATCTGCTTGTTGAAAACCATAGCGGTGATACCGAATGCGACCTCCAGAACGAAGGCGGAAAAGCCGAGGGAGAATATTCTCGCACCCTTTCTTGCAACACGGGTGGGCTTTTTTAGCCTCAGGGTACAGCCTTTTCTGAAAAAATAGGACAGCACGATAAGAAAGGCAACAACCTGACCTGTTGCCGTCGCTATGCCTGCACCCGCGGCGCCAAGACCCGCGCCGAAGTCGAAGACGAGAAGAATATCGAGCACGACGTTAACAACGCCGCCCGTTACCGTGGCTATCGTCGGGAGCATTGCCTCTCCGTCGTTTCGCACGTAGGTGGAAAGACAGACGCATATAGTGAAGGCGGGGCTGACAATCGCGATGCTTCGCATATAATCCATAGAAAGCGTGAGCACCTCGCCCTCAGCCTCAAAATAGCGGAGAAGCGGCTCTGAGAAAAAGAGAAAGACAAGAGCTATCGCCACCGAAAAAACCAGAGCGATAAGCGCGCCGAGGGTGAAGTATTCATTTGCCGCGGCGCCATTTCCGCTACCGCGCCTGTTGGCTATCATAATAGCTCCGCCAACGCCCACGAGAACACCCGGGGCAATCATTATAGACCACATCGGATTGATACAGGCTATCGCTGACGCACCGAGCGGGCCGCAGTACTGACCGACGCATATCATATCCACCGTGGAATATATAGTCATAATTATAGTGCTTCCCGCCGCGGAGAGAAAGAGCAGAAGGAACATTCGGTTTATCTTATCCGATAGGAGATTAACCTTCATCTTGACCCCTCCAACTTAACTCTCTTGATAAGAAGAGCGGACGCCACGCCGACAGCAATGCCCGCAACGGTTCCCGACAGCAGAAGGAAGGGCAGATAATAGACTATGATATTGGTTTCAAGCAGAAGGCAGGCGACGCCAATCTGCGCGATGTTATGCGACACGCCTCCCGCTACGCTGACGGTGACTACTGCGAGCTTTGTGTATTTTTTGAGAAGGATTGTTACTATAAGGCTGAGTATCGCGCCCGCGAGAGAGTACCAGAGGCTGACGGTACTTCCGAAAAGTATCGAAACCAGAAGAACGCGAATTATTGAGATAAGCACGCCCTCGCGCGCGCCCAGCTTATAGACGGTGAATATCACCGCGATATTGGCAAGACCGACCTTTATACCCGGGATAGCTACGAAGGCGGGTATGCGCGACTCCAGAAAGGAGAGCACCATTGCCAGAGCGACTATCACGGACAGGGTGGCTAGCTTTTTAGTGTTTTTCATCTATATTCCTGACTGACACGCCCTCGCGTGCCCTGTTATTTTCAAGTTAAATTCAGCTGACAAGGTCAACGCCGCCATCGGAGTCGCCGACGACGGTTATTGTAATTCTGTTTGGCAGACAGATAATGCTCTGTCCTGTGTATTTGATTTTTCCGGTGTTGACACAGGTCTTGTCGGGGCAGTTGGCGTACGAGAGATACGCAACGCCGTCCTGTATCACCAGAATGTTGGTGACCTCTCCCTCGGTATCGGGATTGGCTCCTCTCAGCTCATAGGTCGCGTCAAGGTGCAGCGGATATTCGCCGACGAGCTCGCCGTCGACCGTTACCCTCACCTTTTCTCCGTTTTCTCTTGTCATAAGAGTCAGGGAGAGCGACGCTATGGCGATAACGAGAAATATGGAGATAATGATGATGTCTTTTCTATGCTTTTTCAAAAGCTCGCGCATATTCTCTCCCTTCTTGAGTCTTGATTAACGCCGCCCTTACAGGAAGGGCGGCGCTTTCGTTATTTCGGCGGCTTAAAAATGCGCGCCGCAGATAAAGTTGCCCTCGTGTATGCAATGAACGGGGCAGACCGCGACACAGGCGCCGCAGCCGGTACACTTCGAATAATCTATTACAGCAAGGTTGTCGATGACGTGGATAGCGTCGTGAGGACAGGTCTTTTCGCACTTCCTGCAGGCGATACAGCCGTTGGTGCAATTCTTCCTCGTCACAGCTCCGGTGTCGTGGCTGGAGCACTCGACGACGACCCTCGAGGTGTCGTTGATAAGGTGGAAGAGTCCGTGAGGACAGGTCCTCGTGCAGATGCCGCAGCCGATGCACTTTCTCGGGTCAACCCTGGCAACTCCGTCCTCAACTCTTATAGCGTTGGTCGGGCAGGTGTTGACGCAGTCGCCGTAGCCGAGGCAGGCGTACATACAGCTTCTGTCGCCGTTGTAGGCGATATCTGCGGTGCGGCAGGACTTCTGTCCAACGTAGTCGAACTTCTTCTTGACAACGTCACACTTTCCGTTGCAGGCAACGTAGGCAACCTTCTCGACAACGTCCTCCGCCTCAACTCCCATGGTGTCAGCGATAGCCTTAGCTGTACCGTCGCCGCCGGGGATACAGAGGTTTGTACGTGTTTCGGTGCCCTCGGAGAGAGCCTTCGCATAGCCGTCGCAGCCCGAGTAGCCGCAGGCTCCGCAGTTAGCTCCGGGAAGACAGTCGCGGATAGCTACCGCGCGCTCGTCCTCCTTGACAGCGAAGAATATAGAGGAAACGGTGAGAAGAACGGCGGCTATAATGCCGATTCCTGAAAGAAGCAAAATAGCAAATAAAATATCCATCTGTTACCTCCTTAACCAAGCATACCCTTTACAACACCATCAAAGCCAAGAAATGCCATCGCAACGATGGATGCAGCAATGAGAGTGATGGGCAGACCCTTGAAGGGCTTCGGCGAGGGGCAGTTCTCGATGCGGGTACGAACACCTGCGAACAGGAGCATAGCAACGAGGAAGCCGATACCAACGCCGACAGAGGAAACCATCGAGGTGATGAAGTCATAACCTTCCTTAACGTTGGTTTCCGCAACGCCAAGCACCGCACAGTTGGTGGTGATAAGCGGGAGATAAACGCCAAGCGACTTGTAAAGCGAGGGGATAAACTTTTTGAGGATAATTTCAACAAACTGAACAAGTGAAGCGATAACGAGGATGAAGACGATGGTCTTCAAGAACTTGATATCAAGAGCCTCAAGTGCCTTGTAGATGGGCCAGGTGACCGCCGATGCGCAAAGCATAACGAAGATAACCGCAAGACCCATACCAAATGCTTGCTTATACTTCTTCGAAACGCCGAGGAAAGGGCAGATGCCCGTGGTTTTTGCAAGGACGATGTTGTCGGTAAGAATACCGGCAAGGAGGACGGTGAGTAATGATTTAAGCATTTTCGTCTACCTCCTTATTTTCAGTGGAACTCTCTTCTGCATCTGTTGCAAGCTCGGTGATTTCGGAGCAAGAGGTCTTGGTGCAAAGGTGTGCGGATGGGCAGCCGTCGCAGGAGAAGCTCTTGCGCTTGACGCCTCCCTTCTTGGCGGTAATCTTATTCATAACCGCGATAAGAATACCGAACACGAGGAATCCGCCGGGAGCCTTCGCAAGAATCGGAATTCTGAAGTCATAAACCATAGTGCCGTCCTCGGCTATCTTAAACAGAAGGTTGATGGGCTGTACATTGAAGGACTCAAGGCCCTTGAGAATGGTGCCCTCGCCGAGAATCTCGCGGAAGATTGCCATTGAGAGAAGTGCAACAAGGAAGCCGATACCCATTCCTAGACCGTCAAGAGCAGAGTCAAGGGGGTTGTTCTTTCTTGCGAACATTTCCGCACGTCCAAGGACGATACAGTTTACAACGATAAGTGGCAACCAGATGCCAAGCAGGTTGTAAATAGGCTCAACAAACGCATGCAGAAGCATCTCGACAAGCGTAACAAACGCCGCAATAACAACGATGTAGCAGGGGATACGAACCGTGTCGGGAATAATCTTACGGAGAAGGGAGATAACGACGTTGGAGCCAAGAAGCACGACGGTGGCGGCAAGGCCCATAGAGATTGCCGATACAATGCTGGTACTTACCGCAATCGCGGGACAGGTACCGAGCACGAGGATAAGAACGGGGTTTTCCGCGATAATACCGCGAAGAAAAATAGAAAGCTTGCTCTTATTCATTTTTGTTCTCCTTTCGCGGTGTTATATTTTTTCGGTCAGCTTCAGGAATGCATCAAATGCATCGAGAACTGCATTGTGGTAATAAACGGTGGTGAAGGTTGCGTTGGCAATGATACCGGGACCCTGAATGGAGCTCGGCAGATTGTCGGTCTCGTAGCCGTTATCCTCGTTGGGAATAATGTCGGAGATGTCAAGGTCAAGAATCTGCTCACGGGTTGCACCGCGGAAGCTCTCGTAGAAGGCTTCGGTTGCACAGTTTGCACCGTAGTTCTTGGACTCGCCGTGCTTTGTGGTAATGATGTCGATAATCTTGCCGTCAGCACCGATAGATACGGTGAACTGAATCTTGCCGCTGCCGTGGCTGTACTCTCCTTCATCAGCGTAGCTGCCGGTGGTCTCCATCTCGAATACGTATGTGCCACCCGCGGTAACGTATGCCTTTTTAACGGTAGCCTTTGCACCGTCGGGAAGTGCAATTTCGGTGGTAGCTGCGGTCTGGAAGATAGTGTATGCCGCCTCAACTGCCGCGATGTCCTCGGCGGTGGTTGCGACCTTTTCTGCCTTCTTGTCAAGCTTAGAAACGGTGTCGGTGATGCTGCCGTCAGCCTTCACACCGATAAGCTTGTCGCCGATAACCATTACAATACCATCGGCGGTGGCGGATGTGGTGTAGATTGCATCGATGCCGGTGATAATAGCGGTAGCAAACCACTTTGTAAACTTCTTTCCCTCGACATCAAGGACAATGTTAAGGTTGTCTGCAAATACCTCGTCATCGGTACGTGCGTCCTCACCCTTAAGGGAGGAGAATGCGCGGAGTGCCGCGTCCACAATAAGTGCACAAGCCTCGGAGGATACGGTGGAGCCGGCGATGATAACAGGGGAAAGATTGTCCTTGTTCTGACCGTTGTACTTACCCTTGTTGCCCTCAATGGCGTTAAGCACACTTTGAATCTTGTTAGCGGTATCGGTGTTGGATACAACCTTTACGCCGGTGATTTCGCCGTCAGCATTTACACCGACAGCAATCTTGATATCGCCGCCGTAGCTTCCGGTTACGCCGATGAATACATAACCGCCTGCGGATGCGGAGTGTACCTCCTTAATCTCTGCGGGAATGCTGTATTCTACAAGCTCTTCTGCGGCGAGCTTGGTAAATTCGACGTCGTTGCCGCTGTTATATGCGGAGTAGAGAGCAGCCTTTGCCTTTCTTTCCTCCTGCTTTGCAATCGCGGGCGCGGTGATGATGTTCACACAGCCGAGAAGGAGAGCGACGATGATACAAATTGAGGTGAGGACGATAGTGGGCTTAAACTTAGCAAACATTATGCGTTACCTCCCTTCTTCGCCTTTTTGCTACCAAGTGCCTTGGGTGAGGTGAGAATCTCGATGGGGGTAGCAAGAATGTTCATTATAAGAATAGCGTAGGAAACACCCTCGGGATAGTTTCCGAAGAAGCGGATGACAACCGTGATAAGCGCGCATCCGAGCGCGAATACCGCCTTGCCCCACTTGTTAAGGGGAGTGGTTGCGTAGTCGGTTGCCATGAAGAAGGCGCTGAGTATCAGACCGCCGCCAAGCAGCTGGTAGACCGAGGCGTTAAGGTCAAAGCCCGTGAGTGCCAGCGAAAGCAGGAAGGTCGCGCCGATGAAAATTGTGGGTGTGTGCCAGGATATAACTCTGCGGCACAGGAGATAAATTCCGCCTGCGACAAGAGCTATGGCGCAGGTCTCGCCGATAGCGCCGCCGCGGTTGCCAATAAGCATATCGAGAACAGAGGGGAGCTCCTCTGCGGCAGCCCCCGCCTTAATTGCAGAGAGGGGGGTAGCGCCGCTGACGAGCGTGCCAAAGCCTGTAGCCACGGGAGTCGTGGTCTCACTGAAGCAGATAAGCATGAAGATTCTGCCCGTGATAGCGGGGTTGGCGAAGTTGCAGCCGATGCCGCCAAAGAGGCATTTCACAACGACGATAGCGAAGATAGCGCCGAGCATAGTCTGCCACCAGACGTTACCCACCGTATCCTTCGATACGGGAAGGGTGAGCGCGAGAAGAAGACCGGTTACAGCGGCGGAGAGGTCGCCAATCGTCTGCTTTTTCTTAACTATAAGGTTGAAAACGAATTCGGAGCCAACCGCGCTTATCACCGACACCGCGATAATAACTAACGCAGGCCAGCCGAAAAATACCACAGCGGCGATTGCCGCGGGTGTGAGCGCGATAAGCATATCGAGCATAATTCTCTGTGTTCTCGCCCCGGAGTGAAGGTGGGGAGAGGTCGAAACTATTAGATTTTGAGCCATTTTTCTTCTCCTTTACTTCATATCCTTCATATGGGCGCGGTATTCTCTGACCACACCCTTGGCGAGGCGGTTGTTCTGCACGAGAGGACGGAGGGCAGGGCAGACGAAGGAGCAGCAGCCGCACTCCATACACAGATTTATCTTATATTCCTCAAGTCTTGCTATCTTGTCCTCCTTGGACTCGATTTCAAGAGCCTTGGAAAATGCGGTGGGGTTAAGACCCATGGGGCAGGCCGCCACGCATCTGCCGCAGTGGATGCAGGGGGTAGCGTCGCCCTTGATGGACTCCTCGCGGGTCATAACGGTCAGGGCGTTGGTCGTCTTCATAACCGGCTCGTCGAGCGAGCTGACGGGAACACCCATCATAGGACCGCCGTAGAGCACCTTTCCGACCTTTTCGGTGTCGCAGCCGACGAAGGCAAGAACGTCGCCGATATGAGTGCCGACAGGCGCTGTAACGTTCATAGGAGCAGAGATTGCTCCGCCGTCAACCGTGAAGGTCTTTTCAACCAGCGGCATACCCGTTCTCACGTAGTCTGCGATAGTGGCGAGCGTGTTGACGTTGATAACTATAACTCCGACGTCCGCGGGGAGCTTGCCCTCGGGAACGACGATACGGGTGGTGTTGTGAATGATGATTTTTTCAGCTCCCTGGGGATACTTCGCGGGAAGAACGCATATCTCAACGCCCTCGATATCTCCGACGGTCGCCTTAAGAGCCTCGATAGCATCCTTCTTGTTCGACTCTATTCCGAAGACGACTCTCGTTACCGTCCCTGCGTATTTTTTGAAAAGAAGCACGCCCTCCTTGACGGAGTCGATTCTTTCCAGCATCGTTCTGGTATCCGCGGTGATATAGGGCTCGCACTCCGCCGCGTTGACAACCACGGTGTGAATTTCTCCCTTTTTCAAGGCGTCGAGCTTGACTGCGGTGGGGAAGCCCGCGCCGCCAAGTCCGACTATACCGGAATTCCTGACAGCCTCGATAAGACTCTCAAGGTCTGTAATCTCGGGCGGAGCAATACTCTCGTGGGGCGTCATTTCTCCATCGCTCTGGATGCGGATTGCCTGCACGGTTGTTCCGTTGGGGCAGAGGTATGGCTCTACCTTAAGCACTTTTCCCGAAACGCTGGAGTGTACAGCAGAGGAAACGTATCCCGACGGCTCTGCTATGCGCTGTCCTACCTTGACCTCCTCACCCGCCTTGACGATGGGGGTTGAGGGAGCGCCGAGCTGACCGCCCAAAGGAATGAGCACCTCGGCAGCAGAGGGCATCTTCACCGATGGCGTAGCCGCGGTATTCTTGCGATGGGGGACGGGCGTGTTGCCCAAAAACTTAAACCCAAGCATTTGAAAATTCCTTCCGTTTCTATTGCCGACAGCTTGTCTTTTCACGCGCGTCGGCAAAATATTTTTTATTTTTATATATTATCTTATATATTATATCCTAGAAGACCTTTATATGTCAAGGGCGAGGCGAAAAAATCATTGTTAATTTTATAACAATTGGTAGGCTGTCGGGGTACCCAATTTGGTTATTTTAATGAATTGGCACGAAAAAAAGGAAAGCGCCGTAGTCAACGCTTTCCCTTGTAACTTGGCTGTGCTGTGCTTCTTATCCACCGATTTCGACTATCCCGTCGGTCTTGATAAGCCGTCCGTCGCGCGTTATCCAGATAACGTCAACCTTGGCATCGATTTTCCCGAGCATTTCAATGCCTCGGTCATAATCCACGCAGAAAAGAGCGGTGGAAAGCGCGTCGGCAAGCCCCGAATCCTCGGTGATAACCGTCACGGCGGAGAAGTATGCCGCGGGCATCAGGGTGTCGGGGTCAATGATGTGGTGATACCTCGTGCCGTCGACAACGTAGTAGCGCTCGTAGTCGCCCGAGGTGACGCAGGCGGTCCTGCCAAGAGATATTATCGTGGCGAAGTCTGCACTCGTTTTGTCAGGGTTGGTTATTCCGGTTTCCCAGCCCTCGCCGCCCGGCTTCAGACCCAGAGTGCGGATATTTCCGCCTATGTTGAGCGCGACCGAGTCAGCGCCCATAGCCTTCAGCCTTTCGTACAGTCTTTCGGTGGCGTAGCCCTTGCCGATAGCTCCGACGTCAATCGAAGCCTCGGGGTCGGTTATATACACCGTGCCTGCCTCGCGGTCAATCACGAGGGAGTCAATAGACGTGTGCTTGTCAGCCTCAAAAAGCTCCTCCATAGCGGGCACTGACGCCGCTGTCGGATCATACTCGGCGTCCTCTCTGTGATTGTGCCAAATTTGTAGCACGGCTCCCATCATAACGTTGGTTTTGCCGCCCGTCAATGTATATAATTCTTTACAGTACTCGAGAAAGTCGATAAGCTCCGCGTCGACCTTGACGGGCTCCTTGCCCGCCTTCCCATTAACCGTGCGCAGATTGTTCATACCGCTGTAATCGAAGTAGATGTCAAAGAGCCTGTGATAATATCCGAGCAGCTTCTTTGACTCGTCGAGGTATGCTTCAAGCGTCGCATCCTCTATATCACCGACAACGGTGAGGCTTGATGTGGTGTTGAAGTAGGTGTAGGATATGGTGCGACCCCTCGCCTGCTCCTTCTTGTCCCCTGCGCAGGAGAGGAGCGATAGCGTCAGGGATAGGATAAGAGCCGAAAGGATTATTCTTGAGATTGTTTTTTTCATTCTTTCTTTTCTCTGTTCATATTTATAGCGCCGCTTGGCGTACCTAAGAATATTTTACTACAAAAAAGGGACCTTTTCAAGTCCCTTTAATGCTTTATTCGAATATGACCTATCGAAAAATTATCTTGCGTTGCCAGCCGCGCGAACGAGAGCCGCCTTGTAGCCGCCTGTATAGATGGTGCAGCCTGCAACACCCTCGGTAGCGATGTCGTTAAGCTCTGCTACGGTCTTGCCAACGGTGGAGTTAGCATAAGCCTGAGCCTGAGCGTACCATCTGCCTGCCGCCATAGGCTGCCAAGCGTCGTATGCGTCGCCCTGCTCATTCTTGGTTCCCTTGTACTCGGAAAGAGCAACCTCGAGCGCGGGAGCGCCGTTCTTATCGCCGATAGTGAGAGTGTACTTACCCTCAGCGGAGTCGAGCATAGAAGCCACAACCTTGCCGCCTGCTACTGCAACTGCAGCAACGTCAACAGCTATCTTGCCGCCCTTTTCTACGGAGCCGGAAACTGCCGCGTCAATTGCAAGACCAAGAGTGATAGTCTCGGTGGTGGTGAAGGTTACGTTACGTCCGTAAGCGAATGCCTTAGCTACGAGAGCCTTGAATGCGGGAACAGACTGGTACATAGTGCAGCCTGCTACGAGCTTACCGTCCTTAACGTTATCCTCGGAAACGTCAAGTGCAGCAACCTCTGCAGCGGTCTTGCCAACGAGGAACGCCTCGAAAGCCTCTGCCTGCTTATCCCACTCTGCGATAGCGCCGCCGTATGCAACCATGCCGTAAGCCTCGCCAAGCTCGCGCTTGGTATCAAATCTTGCGGTTGCTACGATGTCGGTGCCGTCCTCGTTGAGAGCGAACTTGGGCTGAACCTCGTCAAAGCGAGCGGCAACTATCTTGCCGTCTGCATCGTACACGAGAGCGAGAGCGAGAGCGGAAGCGCCGCCTCTGCTGACAGTCTTGAGTCCCTCGTCTACAACTACGGAGAGGGTGTAGGTCTTAGCCTCGGGAGTAGGATCGTCGTTGTTGTTCTTGTTTCCGCAGCCAACGAGCATAAGTGCTACGAGAGCGAAAAGAAGAACGAGAGAAAGAATCTTTTTCATTGTCTGAAATACTCCTTTTGTTATTTTATTTATATTATACTTAGTTTTCTGTCGCTTATACAGCGACTCCAGTAGATAATAACACATAAGGTGGCGTCTTGTCAACTATTTTTTGTTAAAAAAATATCAATACGCGCTAAAGCAATGGAAAAATCTATAATTTCAGGGGGGAAACGGGCTTTTACAGAAGTCTTATGCCCGCTCTCTGACAGCCCGCGACGGTATCCTCGTCCCAGATGCTCGACTGCACCTCGCCTATATGAGCGCAGCCCATCATCAGCATACACAGGCGCGACTGACCGATACCTCCGCCGATAGTCAGGGGCAGCTCTCCTCTGAGAAGAGCCGAGTGGAAGGGAAGCGCCGCACGCTCCGTACAGCCTCTTATCTCAAGCTGTCTTTTCATCGACTCCTCGTCGACCCTTATGCCCATTGAGGATATTTCAAGCGCCTTGCCGAGCACCTCGTCCCAGAACATAATATCTCCGTTAAGCTCCCAGTCGTCGTAGTCGGGGGCTCTGCCGTCGTGAGGCTCTCCGTTTGACAGCGGGGCGCCTATCTGCATTATCAGCACGGTGCCGTATTCCTTGGTTATGGCGTCCTCTCTCTCCTTTGGGGTGAGGGTTGGGTATCTTTGGAGAAGCTCCTCGGAGGTTATAGCGTACATTTTTCTTGTCAGACTGACCTTCGTCTCGGGAAAGCTCTCGCGGACAAGCTCAGAGGTGTCGCATATCGCCTCTACAATGGTTGCGGCGGTCTTAATAAGGTAGTCGAGCGTGCGCTCCTCTCTGGTTATAACCCTCTCCCAGTCCCACTGGTCGACGTAGATAGAGTGCGTGTTGTCGAGCTCCTCGTCGCGGCGGATAGCGTTCATATCGGTATAGAGGCCGTTGCCGACGTAGAAGTTATATTCCTTGAGGGCGAGGCGCTTCCATTTCGCCAGCGAGTGCACCACCTGTCCTGATTTTCTGACGTCGGGAATGTCGAAGCTGACGGGACGCTCGGTGCCGTTGAGGTTATCGTTGAGTCCCGACTCCTCGGTGACAAAAAGGGGCGCGGAAACTCGGCGAAGGTTCATTTTCTCGGACAGCGCCGCCTGAAAATGCTCCTTTATAAATGAAATAGCCTTCTGCGTTCGGTATAAATCCATCGAGGAGCGATACCCCTCGGGAATAAATAGTCTGCTCATCGGTAGTCCTTTCTTGTTGGTTAAAAGCCGAGGTCGAGCCATTGCCCGACCTCGACCGATGCTCTTTTCGGTATGGATTATTTAACTCCCGCCGTGCTTCTCAGCATAACGTCGTGGTAGCCGCCCTCGACTATCGAGGTCGAGGAAACGAGAGTCATCTTAGCCTTTTGCTGCAGCTCGGGAATGGTTATCGCGCCGCAGTTGCACATAGTGGATTTGACCTTATAGAGCGATTTCTCAACGTTATCGTGCAGGGAGCCTGCGTAGGTGACGTAGGAGTCAACGCCCTCCTCGAAGGAGAGTCCCGTCTTGCCGCCGAGGTCGTATCTCTGCCAATTCTTCGCTCTGTTGGAGCCCTCGCCCCAATATTCCTTGACGTACTGTCCGTTAACCATAATCTTGGGTGTGGGCGACTCGTCAAATCTGGCGAAATATCTGCCGAGCATCAGGAAATCCGCGCCCATCGCCAGAGCCAGAGTCATGTGGTAATCGTGTACTATTCCGCCGTCGGAGCAGATGGGAATATACACGCCCGTTTTTTCAAAATATTCGTCGCGCGCCGCCGCTACCTCGATAACCGCGCTCGCCTGACCTCTGCCGATGCCCTTCTGCTCTCTGGTGATGCAGATTGAGCCGCCGCCGATGCCTATTTTAACGAAGTCTGCGCCCGCCTCGGCAAGAAACAGGAAGCCCTCTCTGTCGACCACGTTGCCCGCGCCGACCTTGACCGTGTCGCCGTACCTTTCGCGGATGAAGTCGATTGTACGCTTCTGCCATATAGTGTAGCCCTCCGAGGAGTCGATGCAGAGCACGTCCGCTCCCGCCTCGATAAGCGCGGGAACTCTTTTCTCATAGTCGCGGGTGTTGATGCCCGCGCCTACCACGTAGCGTTTTTCCTTGTCGAGAAGCTCCTGGGGATTTTCCTTGTGCTGAGAGTAGTCCTTGCGGAAAACGAAGTATCTGAGTCTGCCCTCGGAGTCGATGAGGGGAAGCGAGTTGAGCTTGTGCTCCCAGATAATATCGTTGGCAACCTTCAGCGTTGTGGTGTCGGGGGCGGTAATGAGCTTTTCAATGGGGGTCATGAAGTCTGAAACCCTCTCGTCGAGCGACATTCTGCTCACTCTGTAATCCCTGCTTGTAACTATACCGAGCAGTCTGCCGTGCGCCGTTCCGTCGTCGGTGACAGCCATGGTGGAGTGTCCGTTTTTCTCGTAGAGCCCGAGCACGTCAGCGAGGGTGCTGTTGGGGGTAAGGTTGGAGTCGCTCTCAACGAAGCCCGCCTTGTAGGACTTAACCCTTGCAACCATAGCCGCCTCGTCCTCGATGGACTGTGAGCCATAGATGAAGGATATTCCGCCCTCCTTAGCCAGAGCTATCGCCATAGTATCGTTTGATACCGACTGCATTATAGCAGAGGTAAGCGGGATGTTCATCGTTAAGGGACAATCCTCCTCGCCCTTCCTGAATTTAACGAGGGGGGTGCGGAGCGAAACGTTCTGGGGAATACATCTTTCGTCGGTGTAGCCGGGAATGAGAAGGTACTCGCTGAAGGTGTGTGAGGGTTCGTTGAAGTAGGTTGCCATATTTTCTCCTTTTTCTGCTCGTTGATTGCTTGGTGTATTATTTCTCGTAGTTTCTTAAAACCTCTGCCTTGACTATAACAGCCTGCTTTTCGTAGGGGATTCCTCCGCCGTTTCCGTCTGTGGCAAGGGGAGCTGTCAGGCTCGTGATTCTGTCAACCACCTGCATACCCTCCACGACGTAGCCAAATCCCGCGTACAAGCCGTCAAGCGAGCGCGCCGCGCTGTCGTCGGTAACGATAAAGAACTGTGAGGATGCGGAGTTGGGATCGTCGCTTCTCGCCATTGAGATAACGCCGCGCTTGTGCGAGATGGGGTTGGCGTAGCCGTTGGCGAAAAATTCGCCCACGATTTCCTTGCCCGAGCCGCCATAGCCGGTTGCCTCGGGGTCGCCGCCCTGAATCATAAATCCTTCTATAACTCTGTGAAAGGTCAAGCCGTCGTAGAAGCCGCGCTTGACAAGCGAAACGAAGTTGTCAACCGTCCTTGGAGCGCTGACTCTGTCAAGCTCGAGGATAATGTATCCCATATCCTTGATCTCGAGTCTGACGTAGTATATATCCTTCTTGCAGGAGGTGAGCGGAGCCACCGTCAGCACCAGCAGAAGAAGCACCGCTACAATCTTGATAAAGCTCTTTTTCATAATTTCTCTTTCTATACGCATTTCGTGATGAATATTTCAATAGCAGTATATCCGCTTACTCCTCCGAACTTCGCCCCCGTGTCAACTCTTTCCAGCTCTCTCAGGACGTTAGCCGCCCTCTCGGGTGTGAATTTCGGCGCAGCCGATATATAATGCTTCAATTTATAAACGTTCATTTTCGTCGCCGCGGCGATATCCTGCGCTCCCATTCCGTCGGCGAGCATCATAATGACGTCCACCAGCTCTGAGTATACCCTTGCCATCATACCTATAATGACGGTCGGGTCTATTCTTCTTGACTTCATCTCGTCAAGAGCCACCAGGGCAAGACGCTTGTCGCGCGAGAGAATCGCGTTTGACAGCGCGTAGGTATCACATTCGGGAGTCGACGAGGCGACCGCCTCTATATCCTTGACGCCAATAGATGAAAGCCCTCTCGACTTCGCGTACATACACAGCTTGGTTATCTCCTCGCTCAGCACCGACATAGAGTGCCCCGAGCGGAAAAGCAGAGCGCCGAGCGCCTCCTTGCTTGTCGAGATGCCCTCGGAGTCAAAGTGCTTTTTCAGCCAGGTGAGCAGCGCCGCGTCGGTCGAGGTCGGGAAATTCAGAATACCGATGCGCTCCTTGAATCTGCGCTCGAATCTGCTCTCTCTTTTCGCCGTCCCGAGCTCAACCGCTCCCTCAGCTACGAGAAAGACCAGCGTCACCTCGGGGTGAGCGTCGAGAATATCGAGTGTTTTCTCGAGCAGAAGAAGGTCGGACTCCTTCATTTTTTCAAAAACGGGATAGCGCCACTCGATAAGCTTCCCCTCGCTCATCATTGGTGGCGAGGTTATATCGTCGCGCAGCGCGGCAAAGTTGATTTCCGCCCCGTCGTAGACCGAGTGATTGAAGGTAGCGAAGGCGTCGTCGGTGATGACGGTGCGCCTTATCTGCGCGAGGTAATGCTTCTTTAAGTAATCCTCCTCGCCGCACAGCATATAGCAGCCGCCGAGGCTCCCCGCCTTTAATCTCGCTTTAAATTCGTTCAGCTCCATATCAAAGACCTGCCTTCAGTGGAGTGACGGTTATTCTCATTCTCGCATTCTTTTCCTGACCGCCGACGCTCATAACGTAGAGGAGCGCCATCTCTCCGCCGTCAAGGTCGATTTTTCCTCTGACACGCACAGTCTTGGTTATCATATCAAAGGTGTATGGGCCGACAGCGTAGCTCGTGCGGCACTCCTCCCCCTCCGAGAACAGAAGGTCGGAAACTATCGCGCCCCTTCGCGAGAGGGAAACCCCGTTTTCATATATGCGGATAGTGCACTTAACCTCGCCGCCCTCGTCCCTGTCGGTGTAGGAAACAGAGAGCGCGGTGTCCTCGCATATCATAAATCCGCGGTGGGTGGTGATATTTATCTCGGGCTCCCCCGTGGGCAGTCCGTCCTCGAGATTGTCTATAATCGAGTGCAGTCTTATCTCGACTTCCTTTATAGCTTTCATAGTACTTCCTTTATTAAAAATGGCTGTCAGATTTCGACAGCCATCCTGAAGGCAAGAGGGCAGAGCTTCCCTTATACCTTCCTCTTTTTCATATTATATTCGCTTCTCGGGTTGATGAACTCGCGCCAGTTGAGATTTCCGCTGTCGAGCGCGGTAACGAGAACCTCTGCGGTCGCGATATTGGTCGCTACGGGGATGTTGTACACGTCGCACAGGCGAAGCAGATTCACCTCTGCCTCGGAGGGTGCCTCTGCGCCGTCGGTGTTTCTGAAATAAAACACCAGGTCAATCTCGTTATATGAAACCATAGAGGCAATCTGCTCAGTACCGCCCGAGCTGCCCGCGAGCACGGTCTCAATCTCAAGGCCGGTGGCGTCCGATATATATTTTCCCGTGACGTGAGTCGCGCATAGGTTATGACGGCTGAGTATGCCGCAGTAAGCGATACAGAACTGCGCCATCAACTCTTTTTTGTTGTTTTCAGCGATGATAGCAATATACATTTTAGTCGTCCTCCTCTTTATCCGAGCTCCAAAAGCAGCTTTTACTCCATTTTAGTGGTATTATAACACACCGATTGGAATTTGTCAATTAGCCGCGTGAGTTTTTATTTAAAAATATGTCCGCGCGTGGTCGCGCCTTATGTATAAGTTATACAAAGCGCCACAAGATATAAATTAGAAAATAATTTGAATTTAGCCATTGAAAAATATCAAATAATGGTGTATAATAGATAAGAAATAACCGGGGGCGGACAGTCGCTCCTGTTTTTGTGAGGTTATATATGAAGAATTTTAAGAGAATAGGCGTTCTGACCTCGGGAGGTGACGCGCCCGGAATGAATGCGGCAGTAAGAGCCGTGGTCCGCACCGCGCTTACTCACGGTGTTGAGGTTATAGGCATATATAGAGGATATTCGGGACTTATAGACGGAGATTTGAAAAAGCTTGGTTACCGCGACGTTTCCAACATTATCAATAAGGGCGGAACCTTCCTTTATTCAGACCGCTGTCCCGAGTTTCAGACTCCGGAGGGTATGGCGAAGGCGGTTAAGACCTGTCGTGACTTCGGCATCGACGGAATTATCGCTATCGGCGGCGACGGCACCTTCCGCGGAGCGACCGAGCTTACTGCGAACGGCGTGCCCTGCATAGGCATTCCCGGCACCATAGACAACGATATCGCCTCCACCGATAACACTATCGGCTTCGACACCGCGATGAATACCGTTATCGAGCTTGTCGATAAGCTTCGTGACACCTGTGAGTCGCACGCTCGCTGTAACGTCGTTGAGGTTATGGGCAGAGGCGCGGGAGATATCGCGCTCCACACGGCTATCGCCTCGGGAGCTACCGCGGTTATTATTCCCGAGCTCCCCTACGACGTATCCGATATTTGCAGAAGAGTCAAGTCGGCAAGAGAGCTCGGAAAGCGCAACTTTATCATTATCGTTTCCGAGGGCGTGGGCAGCGACGTCGGACCCGCGCTTGCCAAGACCATACAGGCAGAAACGGGAGTTGAGTCCAAGTTCGCGAGATTCGCTCACATCGTCCGCGGCGGAAGCCCCACTCTGAAGGACAGAATTCTTGCCAGCACCATCGGCGCCATAGCGGTTGAGGAGCTTCTCAAGGGCAACTCTAACCTCGTTATGTGCGAGAGAAAGGGCAAGATTGTTGCCGTTGATATCAACTACGCGCTCATTCTTGACAGAATGTACAAGGGCAAGCTGAAGGAGGGCGACCTCGACCGCTTCAGCGAGAAGGAGCTGGCGAAGATGCGCTCGGAGGTTAGAGCGAAGCAGGCTAACATTGCCAGACTCTACGGTATATCCAAGACCATTAATCTTTAATTAAGTATTATTTCAAGGCGCTCTCCGAAAAGGGAGCGCCTTTCCTTTTTTGGCTGTGAGGCGCTTATAAGACGTTCGGAGGGTCAATATTAATAACGTAGCGGCGGCGCTTGGTGTGCTAATACAGACTATGGCGGAACAAAAAATAGAAATATTGTTGACAACGGCGGTAATTTGTGGTATAATCACAGATAGCGAAAAGTTGACAGGTAAACATTTTATCGGGAAGGGAGATGATATCTGGGACCGTGGAGAAGATAAGATACGAAAAATTCACCCTATATATCGACGGAATACACAAGGCGATAAATAAGCTCAAGGTTGACGTCGCTCCAAGGCTCGGAGTCAAGGGCGTGCATATTTTCTGGATATACAAGCTGCTTGAATATCCCGAGGGTCTGACGGCACAGGAGATTGCGACGGTCAGTATGATTGACAAATCACTCGTTTCCCGCGAGATTGCCGCGCTCAAGCGCGACGGCTACATCGAAACCAAGGGCAAGGAAGGAAACAAGAGGAGCTACAACGCCCGCCATTTTCTCACCGAGAGCGGCAGAGAGCTGGCTATGAATATAATCTCGGAGGTAACCAGAGTGCAGAGCGCCGCCGACGAGGATATATCTGAGAGCGAGCTGATTTCCTTTTATAACACACTTGAAAAAATTCACAAGAACTTTATTAAGCTTGCAGCCTCGGACAAGGATTCCGACTCCGAGGATGCCTGAAGGAGATAATTATGAAGGCTGAAAAGAAAATTCGCGAAAGAGTAGACTACACCGACATCAGACATATGGTAGAGGATATTGGCGTCAGATGGGCTGACAGATATGCGTATTCCTACCGCCTGACTCCAAGAGGAGAGATTCACAGAAAGACATATCCCGAGCTCAGAGAGGATATCCGCGGTCTTTCCACCGCTTTCATCTCTCGCGGCTATGCGGGAAAGCACATCACCCTTATAGGAAAGTATTCTTATAACTGGGTTCTCTGCTACTACGCTTCTATGTGTACCGCATCCGTGCTTATCCCTCTTGACAGGGATTGGAATGCTGAGGACCTCACCGCTACCGCTCAGCGCGCAGACACCGAGCTGATTATCTGTGACAAGGATATAGAGGCTAAGGGACGCGCGGTTGCAGATGCGCTCGGAGTGGAGCTTCTCACAACGGAGGACTCTGTCAATGAGCTTCTTGCAGAGGGTATAGAGCAGTTCAAGGCTGACAGCGCACCCTACTACGCTACCGAGATTGACCCGAATGCTATGGCGCTTCTGGTATTCACCTCGGGAACTACGGGAAAGGGCAAGGGCGTTATGCTCTGCCAGCGCGGTATCGTCTGGGACCTTGCTGACGTCGTCAGCTATATCGACTTCTCGACCAAGTCCATAGGTCTGCTTCCTCCTCACCACACCTACGGCTCGTCCGTTTCCATCTACGGACAGAACAGCGTCGGTATCGAGGTATATATTTCCTCGGGAATCCGCTACGTTCTTCCTGAGCTGAAGGAGCAGAAGCCCGGACACATAGTTCTCGTGCCTCTGTACGTCGAGACCTTCTACAGAAAGATACAGTCCTCACTCAAGGAAAAGGGCAAGGAAAAGCTTGTCAGGAGAATGATCAAGATATCCAACGCTCTGAGAAAGATCGGCATCGACCTGAGAAAGAAGCTGTTCGGACAGGTGCTCGAGGCATTCGGCGGCGAGCTTCATACCCTCGTCTGCGGCGGCGCGGCTATCAACCAGGATATCATAGATTTCTTTGACGGCATCGGCATCACCGTTCTTAACGGCTACGGAATTACCGAATGCTCGCCGCTCATCTCGGTCAACCACAGCTACCGCAGAGTTAAGGGCTCGGTAGGCTTCCCCATTGACGGCGATATAGTCCGCATCGAGAGGGATGAGGATGACGAGAACGAGGAAGGTGAAATCTGCGTCAAGGGCCCCAACGTTATGCTTGGCTACTTCAAGGACGAGGAGGCCACCGCCGACGCTATGACAGAGGACGGCTTCTTCCGAACGGGTGACTACGGCAGAATTGATAAGAACGGAGCTATCACCATCACGGGCAGAAAGAAGAACCTCATCATTCACTCCAACGGAAAGAACGTTTATCCCGAGGAAATAGAGAGTGAGTTCACCGCAGTGCCCGGCGTGCTTGATATAGTCGTATATGAGGGCAAGTCCAGAAGAGGCGACCAGTACAACGCCATAGTTGCAGAGTTCTTCTGCGACACGGACCTTCTCACCAAGAGAGGCGTCACCGACATCAAGGCGTACCTTCAGAAGTACGTTGATGAATATAACCTTCGCGCAGTTCCCTACAAGAAGATAGTCGTTGTCAAGGTGCGCGAGGAGGATTTCCCGAAGAACACCCTGAGAAAAATTATGAGATTCAAGATGGATATGACCATCGACTGATTATAGGAATAACCGCGGGTACTCCCTGAGCGTCGGCGCGACACGAAGGGCGAAAAGTGAAAGGAGAGGAAGCTTGTTCCTCTCCTTTTTTCATATATTTCTTGCCAAAATATAAACTATAATTTACATTACTTCGCCTTTTGGGTTGTTTTCTCTGCCCTCAGCTCATCTAAAAATTCGCCTATTCTTCGAAGAGCCTCCTCAATATGCATTATAGAGTAGCAGTAGGACACCCTGATATGCCCCTCACCCGACTCGCCAAAGGCACATCCCGGTACCACGGCAACCTTCTTTCTGTACAGCAGCTCTTCGCAGAACTCCTCGGAGGAAAGTCCTGTTGATTTTATAGAAGGAAAGGCGTAGAATGCGCCCTTTGGCTCGGGACACTCCAGCCCCATTTTTCTGAAGCCGTCGACCGTCAGCCGCCTGCGAGCGTCATACTCCTCGCGCATATCGGATACAACCTCGTCGCAGGAGCGAAGCGCCTCTATCGCCGCATACTGCGAGGTGGTTGGCGCACACATTATGGCGTATTGGTGTATTTTCATCAGCTGTGTCAGAAGTGGCTTTGGGCCGCAGGCGTAGCCGAGTCGCCAGCCCGTCATAGAAAACGCCTTTGAAAATCCGTTTATAAGAATAGTCCTCTCCCACATTCCGGGGATTGACGCCACGGACACGTGCCTGTGCTCGCCGAAGGTCAGCTCTGCGTATATCTCATCCGAGATAACTATTATATTGGTATCGCGGAGCACCTCTGCGATTTTCTCGAGGTCCCCCTTTTCCATTATAGCTCCCGTGGGGTTGGTGGGGTAGGGGAGTATCAGAGCCTTGGTTTTTTCGGTTATTGCCTCGCTCAGCTCTTCGGGTGTCAGCTTGAAATTGTTTTCAGCTTTCGTGTTGATGATAACCGGCACGCCGCCCGCGAGCTTTGTCATAGGCTCGTAGCATACGTACGAGGGCTCGGGAATAATTATCTCGTCGCCCGGGTTGGTTACCGCTCTTATAGCTAGGTCGATAGCCTCGCTTCCGCCTACTGTGACGAGCACCTCGGAGAGCGGCTCGTACTTGGCGCTGTATTTTCTTCTGACGTATTCCGAGATTTCACGGCGCAGGGCTTCAAGACCGAGATTTGAGGTGTATCTTGTATTCGCTCGCTCGAGCGAACGAATGCCTGCGGAGCGTACCTGCCAGGGCGTGCGGAAATCCGGCTCGCCAACGCCCAGGGAAATAACGTCATCCATAGATGCCGCTATATCGAAAAAGCGCCTGATGCCCGATGGCTTGATGTCCTGTACGACGTCCGACAGAACCTTGCCGTAGTCAATCATAGTGAAATCTTGCCCCTTCCGTCATCCTCTGTTGAGGTCAGCTCCACGCCGAATTCCTTATATCTGCGCATGATAAACTGCGTCGCGGTGGAGGTTACTCCGTCTATAACTGCCAGCTCCTTAGCTACGAAGGCGGACACGTCGCGGAAGGTTGTGCCCTTGACGGTGACGATAAGGTCGCAGGCGCCCGACATCAGAGAAACCGACTCAACCTCGGGATAGCGCGAAATCATCTCTGCCACCTCCTCGAAGCCGAGCTGCGCCTTGGGCACAACCTTCAGCTCGATAATAGCGCTGACCGCCGCGCCGTCAACCTTCTCCCAGTCGATAACGCCCTTGTATCCGCGGATAATTCCCACCCGCTCCATTTCAGATATTTCACTCACCACCTCGCCAAGCTCCATACCGAGAGCGGCGGCTATGCTTTCGGGTGACATTCTGGCGTTGTTTTCGAGCAGCTTTAAGATTTTGATATTCATATTTCCTCCTGGAATTTGACACGGGTGTCATTTAATAGCTTCAGTTTATCGTATAATAGCATATAGAGGCGAGTTTGTCAAGCCACAGATTGACAAAGACCCGCTTTTGGTATAAAATAATATTATCTTACAGTAGGAGATTCGTATGTACATTGTAGATATGCACTGCGACAGCATTGGTACCGTTACCGCTGAGCGCGGACTGATAAATCAATATAACTTTTCCCGCGAGCACCCACAGCTTCAGTTTGTCGCCGCCTTTGTACCGCGGGCGGATATGCCTCCCGAGGCGCGTCGAAGAAGGCTTTTGCACTATCTCGACGTCTATATCGCGGAGAGAGAAAGGCTGAAGCTCGTTTCCATCGAGGGATGTCACGACCTGAGCTTCGCTGTGGAGATGGAGCGCAGGGCAACCCTTTTTTCCATCGAGGGCGGCGGCGGTCTTTTCGCTGACTCGGAGGAGCTCGGAGTGCTTTATCGCGCGGGACTAAGGGTGCTTGGTCTTGCCTGGGATTCCAACGAGCTTGCCGCATCCGCCTGGGATTCCTGCGACACGGGGCTCACCGATGAGGGAATTGCTATGGTGAGAAGATGCTCCGAGATGGGAATTATCCTCGACGTCTCGCACCTGTCCGACCGCTCGACCTACGAGCTGCTTGAAAATACGGCGTATCCCGTCGTGGCAACTCATTCGAACTTCCGCGAGGTATGCCCCTCACCCAGAAATCTCACCCTCGACCTTGCCAAAATAATAACCGCGCGAGGCGGAGTCATAGGCCTTAACCTGTATCCCGGATTTCTCAGCGAGAGCAGAAGAGCAACCGGAGAGGATATAATCCGCCAGGTCGATTATGCTCTTGATAAGCTCGGAGAGGATTCACTCGCCTTCGGCTTTGATATAGACGGCACCGACGGAGCATATCCCGATGGGCTTGACGAGAAGTGCAGCATCCACGACAGAGTCGTTGAGCTCCTGCTCGGCCGCTATTCCTCGTCTGTGGTGGAGAAGATAGCGGGACAGAATGCGATAAATTTCTTCAAGGCTAACCTATAAAGGTATGAGGCTTTTTCGCCCAATGGCACAGCATAGCCTTACATACTCTCATTTCAAATAAAACAGCACGTCACCGAAAAGTCCAAGCATGCTTGGACTTTTTTCTTTTCTCAGAGTCCCTCGAGCGTTTCCATAACGTAGTCGCCGAGCTCTCTTGAGGTTGCGCCGCCCGGTCTGCCGGTTACGGCTATTCTTTTTTCCTCGAAGGCGCATATATCCAGCGCTCGCTCGAGCTTGTCTGCCTTGTCCTGCATACCGATGTGCGACAGAAGCATAACACACGCGCGGAGCATCGAGGACGGGTCGGCATATTCCGCTCTTCCTTCCTTAACCATTCTTGGCGCAGAGCCGTGGATTGCCTCGAACATGGCGTATCGTTTTCCAATATTGGCGCAGCCTGCCGTGCCAACGCCGCCCTGAAACTCCGCCGCCTCGTCGGATATGATATCGCCGTAGAGGTTGGGGAGAAGAAGCACCTTGAAATCGGAGCGTCGCTTTCGGTCAATAAGCTTCGCGGTCATTATATCCGCATACCACTCGTCCGTCGTTATCTCGGGGTATTCGGCCGCCACTCTGTGACAGTCCTCAAGAAAGTTGCCGTCGGTGGTTTTGATAACGTTCGCCTTGGTGACAAGAGAGACTCTCTCAAGATTGTTCTTTCTCGCGTACTCATACGCCAGCCGCGCTATTCTCTCAGAGCCCTGCTTAGTGGTTATAGTGAAGTCTACCGCCAGGTCCTCCGTGACGTTGAAGCCCTTGGAGCCAACGGCATAGCCTCCCTCTGTATTTTCGCGGAAGATTGTCCAGTTAATTCCCTCACTCGGTACCTTGACGGGTCTTATATTGGCGAAAAGGTCAAGCTCCCTTCGCATTGCTACGTTAGCCGACTCTATATTCGGCATACCGTCGCCCTTCTGTGGCGTGGTGGTAGGGCCCTTCAGGATAACGTGACAGGATAGGAGCTCCCTCAGTACGTCGTCGGGAATCGCCTTGCCACAGGCAATTCTGTTTTCTATCGTCAGTCCTTCTATCTCTATGAATCGTGCTTTTCCTGCCCTGACCTCGTCCCTCAGCATATACTCAAGAACTCGCCTTGCCTCGCGTGTGATGACGGGTCCGATGCCGTCGCCGCCGCACACTCCGATTTTGATTTCGGGCAGAGAATTGTAGTCGACGAAATCCCCCTGTGCCTTCATATTTTCGACACGGGTGAGCTGTTCTTCAAGAATTGCCCTGAATTTCTCGCACGCCCTGTCTAGATTATCTTTGTAAATTATTGTTGACATTATTCACTTCACTCCCTGTTTTATTCTCGTGTGCTCGAGAAGCCCTCCCGAGAGGAGTATTTCTCTCTGCCTTCTTGATAGAGCGAGCTTAAGGGCCAGCTCTTTTCCGTCCTCGGTCTTCATCACGAGGGTGTCTGAGCTTTCGATAGCGCGCCTCAGATTGTCAATCGTTATCATATCTCCCTCGGAGAGCAGGTCGTAGTCGCTCTCGTCCTCGAGCGTCAGGGGAACTATACCGAAGTTGATAAGATTTGCCGCGTGTATTCTGGCGAAGCTCTTGGCGACAACCGCCCTGATTCCAAGATATAGTGGAACGAGAGCCGCGTGCTCGCGTGAGGAGCCCTGTCCGTAGTTTGAGCCGCCAAGAATAATTCCTCCGCCCAAGTCCTTCGCTCTTTTCGGAAACTCCGGGTCACACACGGTGAAGCAGAATTCGGAGAGCTTCGGTACGTTTGAGCGGTAGGGGAGAATTTTCGCTCCCGCGGGCATTATATGGTCGGTTGTTATGTTGTCGCCCACCTTCAGTATTAGCCTTGTCGACAGTTTTTCCTCCGGTGCTCTTCCTCTCGGAATCGGCTTGATATTCGGACCACGCTCAACCGTCACCCCGCTAGCCTCCCTTTCGGTGGCGGGCAGGTCAATCATATTGTCATTTATCCCGAAGCGCTCGGGCAGACTAACCTTTGGAGCATCTCCGAGAATTCTCGGGTCTGTCATAACGCCATAGATTGCCGAAGCCGCCGCCACCTCGGGAGAGACGAGATACACTCCTGCGTCCTTGGTGCCACATCTTCCTTCAAAATTTCGGTTGAAGGTGCGCAGGCTTATTCCCTGCGATTTTGGAGAAAAGCCCATTCCAATACAGGGACCGCAGGCGCATTCGAGTATCCTCGCGCCTGCAGAAATGAGGTCGGCGAGCGCGCCGCACTCTGCGAGCATAGTGTAGACCTGCTTTGAGCCGGGTGAGATTGAAAGAGAAACGTCCGGATGCACCGACCTTCCCTTAAGAATTGCCGCAACGGAGAGCAAGTCCTTCAAAGAGGAGTTGGTGCAGGAGCCGATGCACACCTGGTCTATCTTCATTCCCGAAAGCTCCCTCACACATCTCACGTTGTCGGGGCTGTGCGGACAGGCGGCGAGTGGCTCAAGCTCGCCAAGATTCAGCTCGTACACCTCGTCATAGACCGCGTCGGAATCCGCGCATATCGGGGTATAGTCACCCTCTCTGCCCTCGGCTCTGAGAAAAGCCTCGGTTATACTGTCGGACGGGAATATTGAGCTCGTCGCGCCAAGCTCCGCTCCCATATTGGTTATGGTCGCTCTTTCGGGAACCGAGAGCGAAAGCACGCCCTCGCCTCCATATTCGATTATAGCGCCGACGCCGCCCTTGACGCCGAGCATTTTCAAAACGGCGAGTATGACGTCCTTAGCCGCAACGAAGGGGGAGAGCGAGCCCGAAAGATTAATTCTTATCATTCTTGGCATCGTTATATAGTACGCTCCACCGCCCATAGCCACCGCGACGTCAAGTCCGCCTGCGCCTATGCCGAGCATACCAAGTCCGCCCGCCGTGGGAGTGTGGCTGTCAGAGCCTATAAGCGTCTTTCCCGGTATTCCGAATCTCTCGAGATGCACCTGGTGACAGATGCCGTTTCCCGGGCGGGAAAACCTGATGCCGTGTTTTTTTGCTACGGTCTGTATGTACCTGTGGTCGTCGGCGTTTTCAAATCCTGTCTGCAGGGTGTTGTGGTCGACGTACGCAACGGACAGCTCGGTTCTGACTCTGTCAATCTCCATAGCCTCGAGCTCCAGATAAACCGCCGTGCCCGTGGCATCCTGTGTCAGAGTTTGGTCAATTCTTATTCCTATTTCGCTACCTCGCAGCATCTGTCCGTCTACCAGATGCGAGGCTAAAATCTTTTCTGCTATCGTGTAACCCATAGTTTACATTCCTTATCTTGTCGGGGTTGGTTTTTCGTCGAGGGAGAGAGCTATTTTTCCGCCTTGCCCAAGAGGTTTTCCATAGCGCGACGAATGTGCAGCGAGGTGAGTCTGTCCGCCTCGGCGCTATCTCCTCTTTTCATCGCCTCAAGTATCTGCCTGTGCTCTCTGACGGAGCTTTCGAGTCTGCCTGGCACGTCAAGCGAGCGTCTTCTGTAGCTTTTGATATTTCTGTGCAGCTCGGAGAGTATCTTGCCGAGCATACGGTTTCCCGAGGCGCGATAAATTATCCGGTGAAAGCTCGAGTCAAGCTCGCCGAGTTTTTTCGTGTCGCACTTCGAGATATAGTATTCCGAGAGCTCCACCTGCTCCGTGAGCTCCTTTAAGTCGTCCTCTGTGAGCCTTTCGGTAGCCATAGCAGAGGCGAGCCCTTCGAGCCTTATTCTGATTCTGTAGGTATCCTCAAGGTCGCTCTCCGTAACGCCAATCACCACAGCCCCTCTGTTTGGTGTCGTCTTGATAAGACCCTCCTCGCTGAGTCTGTGAAGCGCGGCTCTGACGGGTGTTCTGCTGACTCCCAGCCTTGCCGAGAGAGAAATCTCCGTCAGGCTCTCTCCGCTTTTCAGCTCACCCGAGAGTATCTCCTCCTCCAGCTGTCTGAAAACGCTTTCCTCAAGTGATAGCGCGTTGTTGTCAATTATCATTTTCGTCTTCCTCTCTGTAGCCGTCCACTCCGGGCGCGACGCTCTCGATTATAGCCATGAGCTCTTCCTCACCCATCAGCGTAGTTCTGCCGTCTGAGTACAGCCTATCAATTTCTTCCTTGACCCGAATGACAATCTCATCGTTTTTCGTCACTTCCCTGAAGTGAGGCAGGTTGTAGTGCTTGTTAATCCAATAGGCGATCCCCGCAAGCCCCGACGTGTTTGAAATAGCGACCTCGGGGGGTCTGTTGAGGATAGCCTCTGTGTCGAAAATGTTGTATATCTCCGCGTCCTTCATCAGCCCGTCCGCGTGCACTCCGGCTCGTGTGACGTTGAAGTTCTCGCCGACGAAGGGGGTCATTGGGGGTATGGCGTAGCCTATCTCGCGCTCGAAATATTCTGCTATCTCCGTGATAACTCTCGGGTCCATGCCGCCAAAGTCGCCGCGAAGCGAGGCATACTCGATAACCATAGCCTCAAGAGGAACGTTGCCCGTTCTTTCGCCTATGCCGAGAAGCGAGCAGTTGACTCCCGATGCGCCGTACAGCCAGGCGTTGACCGCGTTGTCAACCCCCTTATAGAAATCGTTGTGGCCGTGCCACTCGAGCATCTCAGAGGGTACATCCGCGTAGTGATGCAGACCGTAGACTATGCCGGGAACGCTTCTTGGCAGGGCAGCGCCGGGGTATGAAACACCGTATCCCATAGTGTCGCACATTCTGATTTTGACAGGGATATTCGCCTCGCGCGAGAGGTCTGTCAGCGCGTTGACGAAGGGAACCACGAAGCCGTAGAAATCGGCACGGGTTATATCCTCCAGGTGACAACGCGGTCTGATGCCCGCTGAAAATGCCTTTTTAACTACCCCGAGGTAGTGGTCCAATGCCTGCGCTCTTGTCATACCGAGCTTCTTGAAAATGTGATAGTCGGAGCAGGACACGAGAATGCCCGTTTCCTTGATTCCAAGATCGTTCACCAGCCTGAAGTCCTCGTCCCTGGCTCTTATCCAGGTGGTTACCTCGGGGAACTCGTATCCGAGCTCCATACACCTTTCTGCCGCCTCTCTGTCCTTCTTGGTGTAGACGAAAAACTCTGACTGACGGATAAGGCCGCCCTCGCCGCCAAGACGGTGGAGCAGCTTGTAGATATCCACTATCTGATTTGCCGTATAAGGCGCTCGGGACTGCTGTCCGTCGCGGAAGGTGGTGTCTGTTATCCATATTTCCTCTGGCATATCGAGGGGAACTCGTCTGTGGTTGAAGGCAACCTTGGGTATCTCGGTGTACGGATATATTTCTCTGTACAGGTTTGGGTCCTTGACGTCCTGCAGGGAATATTTATACTGATGCTGCTCAAGAAGATTTGAGTGCTTGTTCTTGATAATCATACCTATGACCTCCTTGAATTGTATTCTTGTATACAATCTTGATAGACCGATTATACTACAAATTTATTCTGCTGTCAAGCAAGGGGTTACAATTCATAATGAGGAGATTATTAATAGAAGTATGAGAAAATAAAATAATGCCCTGGCAGAGCGCCCGTTATGCCGTGCTGAATATATGCTCTGAACCTTCGGTGTTGAGTGGAAAGGACGGCTGCTCGTTTCCCGTGCCCGAAGATGCTCGCCCCGCGCTTCTTTGGGTATGAAAAAGAGGACCTCGGCTAACCGAAATCCTCTGTTGGTATCTAGCTGTTCTCCTCTGTGGGTCGGGCTTCCGTCCTCGTCAGGTTTTTAATCCAGTTGTAGCGGTTAATCTTTATCGCCGCGACGATGCATTTAATAAGCTGGTCGAGCTTCAGCGCGCCGAAAACGAGCCAGGGGGCGAGCCCGAGCCTCGTTGCCACGAGTCCGAGGGGCAGGTTGACGAGAAAAACGAATATGAGGTCGAGCTTGAAAACGAAGCTGATATCTCCGCCGCTCTTGACGAGTCCTGTCAGACAGGCGGACTGATAGCAGGTGCCGACGAAGGTTATGGCAACCACGCTTATCAGCTGCGAGGCTACGGTCTTCGCCTCCTCCGAGACTCCGTAGAGCGAGATAAAGGGTGCTCTTATCAGGAAAAGAGCGCCGCAGGTGAGAAGTCCGAGAGCTATGAAGATAAGCTGTGTCGTCCTTGAATATTCCTTCACCTTTTCCTCTCTGCCCATTCCTATGGTTTTTCCGACGATGATGCCGACAGCTCCCGACATTCCGTTCATTAAGACGTAGGCGAGGCTGTGCAGGGTGTTGGCTATTGAGAGCGCGGCGACGACTCCGTCCGCGGTCTGGTGCCCCATAATCGACGAGCCGCACATTATATTGACTGCCCAGACAAGATGACCGCCCAGCACGGGCAGACCGTATCTGTAGAAATCACTGACGAGCTGCTTGTCCCTGAGGAATATTTCCCGAGGATAGAGGGGTAGCTTCTTGTTTTTCAGGGTGTAGATTATCATTATAAGGCACTCGGCTATTCGCGAGACAAGAGTGGCTATAGCCGCGCCCTTGACTTCAAGCCGAGGCAAGCCGAGCTTGCCGAAAATCAACAGGTAATTTAAGCCTACGTTCAGAAGAAAGGAGCTGAGGGAAACGAAAAAGCCAATTCTCGCCGCTTCGGTGCTCCTTGCCGTTGCTATTAATGACTGAGTGATGCAGAAGGGGACGAAGGAAAAGGCTAAAATTCTGAGATACGTGACACCCGTGTCGATTATCGCGCCCTCGTCGGAGAAGAACCTGAGCACTGTTGACGGAAAGAAAATGCAAGCTAAAGTTAACATAAGTCCGACGCTAACCGACAGTCTTATTCCTGTCGCGGCAATTCGCTTGATGGGCTCCGCCTCGCCCTTGCCCCAATACTGCGCGGCGAGCACGAGTATCGCCGCCTCGACGCCTCCCGAGAAAAATTGCAGCAGGGTCTGTACCTGATTTGCCATATATACTCCCGAAACCGCGCTGTCACCGAGCGTGCCGAGCATAACGTTGTCCGCGAAGCCGACAGCGAAGGTAATGAGGTTTTGCAGCGCTATCGGAATTGCTAAAAACAAAAGCGAGCGATAAAAGCTCTTATCTCTGGTTATTATCATTTTCTATCGCTCCTTTCTTTCTATTTTGACGCCTTTTTCTGTGTTTATACATTAGTGAGGCACCCGTTTTCGGGTGCCTTTAAGTTATTCCTTGCTCGCGCGCTTTTCCCACTCGAGCTTGTATATCTCCTCCTGGGCAAGGCGTATCTTGGCTACTATATCTCCCTTGGGCTCGGGGAAGCAGTAGAAAAGACACTCGCCGTCGCCTATCGAAATTATATCTCCGAGCTCGTACCAATTAAAGTCGGCGTTAACCGAGTAGGATGCGGTTGACTTCTGTGTATAATCAAGCTCGCCGTCGTCTGTGACAAGGCGGAAGCCTTCGGGCGTGTGAGTGAATCTGCCGTGGCCTATGTCATACAGCTCCTTAGTGCCGGGCGCTGCGAGAATTTTCGCAGGGAAGTCCGTCCCATACAGTCCCGACTCGACCTCTTTTCTTACCTCGCTTCTTTCCCAGCGGTACCAATCGGGCACGTGGTCGAACTTAGCCTCCGCGTTCTCGCACACGAGAGCGCCATATTCGTCGAGCGTGTATCTGACACCGCACGCCGTACAGCTAAGAGAGATACCTTCGCCCTTCATCTTACCCTCGGTAAGACAGTGGGGACACTTATAGAGCACGCGGTTAAGCCCGTCCGCTCTGAAGGGCTCGCTGACTCTGACCTTGTTTTCTCTCTGCCAGGCGAAATTGTCAAAGTCAAAGCGCTCGTATATCGCCCTTCCGATTTCCTCGTCGGGCAGGCTATTGATCTCCTCAGCGGAGAAAAGGTATTCCATTCTTGCAGAAACCTTAACCTTCCTTCTCTGAAGGTTGTTGTACAGAGGGTCTCTTGTATATGCGCCATAGGTACGGATGAAAACGAGCGGCATACCGATAAGCTTGGCGCATTTTCCGAGAGTGGCGGGCAGGGTGGTTGCCGTGCCGTCAAAGCTGTAGCCAACCTCGGGGTACATCAGGATATTATCGCCGAGCGTCTTCTTGGCGTAGAGCATATCGCGCACGAGGGTGGTATCCGTCACGAACTTCCTCGTTGGAATACAGCCAATACTGTGCATAAGCCAATCCTTGCCGATAAAGCCGTCGGTTGTCGCTACGATATTGAAAGGACGCGGGAAAAGCAGAGTAGCGGCAATCTCAAGGTCGATAAAGCTGGAGTGATTCATCAGAAAGAATGCGGGCTCCTTTTTTCCAAGCCTTTCCATACCCACCCTCTCGCACTTGAAGTGCGTTGCCAAAAGGTCTGGTATAGATATAAGCCGCATCAGAATGCGGAAAAACATATTTGGTCTTATCGGCTTGCGGTGTGGCTTCTTGTTTTCCTTGTAGTCGCGCATCACGGCGCCGTAGGATTTTCTTTTAACCTTGATTTTCATAGCTTTCAGCCTTTCGGTTTTTTGAATCAAGAGTATCTGCGAAGCCATTTTAACACAGGCTTAACAAAAAGTCAACTTAAAGTTTATTTTGAGTTAATATTGCTCGCCCTCACAATTCGCTTGCAATCTTCCGGGATAAGTGATAAAATGGAGAAAAGACTCGTGAGGCGGCAGGGAAAAGCTCTGTACGCGCGGGTTGTTGCAGGTGCGCTCCGAGGCGCTTTTGATTAATGAAAGGACGGGTCTGGATGAAAAAGAAAATACTAAGCCTTCTTCTGTGTCTTGTTATGCTTTTGAGCCTTCTTAGCTCCTGTGGCGAGGGTAACCAAGCTACCGATGGCGAAGGACAAAACCAGGGTACTGCGGGCTCTGAGTTTTTTGGCAAGGAGCTAAGCAGAGAAAAGCTGGAATACGCCCTGGCTGAGGCTCTGAAAAAGATAGACTACGCCCTTCCGCAATTTACCGACAGGTTCCCGTCGCATAACAGCATTGACAACGTCTACTATGCCGTCGATAACGACAGCGGCTGGACTACGGGCTTCTGGACGGGTATTTTGTGGCACGCCTACGAGCTTTCGGGCGACAGAAAATATCTTGATGCCGCTACCTCGCAGATTGAGTCCTACTACACCAGAATAGAAAACAAGGTTGGCGTCAACCATCACGATATGGGCTTTCTTTATACTCCGTCCTGTGTCGCGGCTTATAAGCTCACGGGTAACGGGATGGCGAAGGAGGCGGCGGTTATGGCGGCTGACCATCTGATAACAAGATACCACGAGAGCGCTAAATTTATACAGGCCTGGGGCGAGGTCGGCGCGGAGGACAACTACCGCCTGATAGTCGATTGCCTTATGAATATTCCGCTTCTCTATTGGGCGACGGAGGTGACAGGTGATAGCAGATATAGGGAAGTCGCCTACAACCACTTCAGGACGACTCTCAGCGTCTGCTACCGTGAGGACGGAAGCACCTATCATACCTATTATTTTGACAAGACTACGGGCGCTCCGCTCAGAGGAGTTACAGCTCAGGGCGCGAGTGATGAATCCACCTGGTCGCGCGGTCAGGCTTGGGGTATGTACGGACCTCTGCTTACCTATATTTATACACAGGACAGCGCGGCTATTGATACCTTCAAGGCGACAGTCGACTACTATCTTCGGTATCTGCCAGAGGACTACGTTCCGTATTGGGATTTGTCCTTCACCTCGGGAGACGAGCCAAGGGATTCCTCGAGCGCGGCGATAGCCCTCTGTGCGATTCTCGAGGGCATCAGGCATCTTGACGCCCTTGACCCCGACCGAGAGGTGTATATATCCGCCGCGAAGAATATTATGAGCTCGCTTATCGACAACTATATAACTAGCGGTGTCCCGGAGGCTAACGGGCTTCTTCTGCACGCCACGTACAGCAAGCCCGACGGACTCGGAGTCGATGAAATGAATATATGGGGAGATTACTTCTATATTGAGGCTCTGCACAGAATGCTCGACCCCGAATGGGAGCCTTATTGGTAACTCGGCTCGTCGAGTACGATTTATAATCGTTTCTCGAAATATGATTCAGATAGCAAATTAAAATTTGATCTCTTAATGATATTGTGTTTTAAAAAACAGTCAGAGGCGCAGTTTCGTCTGCGCCTCTTTTTTCTTATTCTGCGAGATTGATTATCCTTTTTTCAACACCTTAGCGTATTTAATCGCGGTGTATGCGCCGCCTGTGTTGCTTGTCACATAGCAGATAACCAGATCCGCTTGCTCCACCATCCATTTGTTGCGTCGAGTTATGGCGCTCTTTGGGTGAGATTTTGAAACACATCCGGGTATTATAACACTGTCGTAGTATTCTTCTAAGTATTCTATATCCCTCTTATTATAAGGAAGAACACATATTAGCTCGTTATTTTCTTTTCCGAAAGCCTTTTGGGCTCTTTTGATCACAGTAGCAGCATATATATCAAATTCTCCATCGCGTCCAATGTATATTTCCACGAAGCCTTCTGAGTATATCAGATTCTTTAATATTGGAAATAACTTTTCGTCAAGCATCAGGTGACCGTCAAAGTGACGGTGCCCGAAAAGAGCAACCCGACAGGTATTATCAGTCCATATCATAACAATTCACCGGCGATTCTCTGATTGGAAAAAATCAGTTTGTTTTCAAGACTGATTATAGCATATTTTTTCAAAAATATCAACTATTAGTTATTGTGTCCTCCAAATATATTCTGTAATATTGCGAAATACTAATCTATACTTTTAGTTAGTCAGGGTAACTAATATTTCGGGAGGGACTATATGAATACAGCATCTATAGGAAAGCGTATCAGAAAATACAGGGAAGCTAAGGGCTGGAGGCAGGAGGATTTTGCTGAGAAGATCGGATTGAGCGTTACTTATACCGGTATGATTGAGCGCGGAGAAAAGGTTCCTAAGCTTGAAACATTTATAACGATAGCTAACGCGCTTGAAGTGTCGGCGGATATGCTTCTTGCAGATGTGCTTACTGTTGGATATAATATCAAGTCGAGCGAAATAACCGAGGAAATATCCGCTTTAACGGCGTCTGAGAGGGAAAGAATCTATAGCGTTGTTGAGGCAATGATAAGATTTGAGAAAAATCACGGATAGATCCGGAATTTCGCGCTATACAAAAAATCCTTGCTCTTCGGGGCAAGGATTTTTAAATTATTATTTCAATATCGAAATATCTCTCTTGAAAAAACGTCCTATCGAGGATTTCCTTTTCTGTCAGCTTGACGTTATCGGGCGCTACCACGAGCTTGTCCTCTGTATCGTTTTTCCTGTGGATTATAGCGACAACGCGCCCACGAAGCTCTGACACGGGGGTATCTATACCGAGCACGTACGCGTCAATCTCCTCGCCGTCACCCGCCACGGTGCCTTTAATATATCCGTAGTTCACAGGATAATACAGGTCGGGATAATCGGGGTGATAGGAGCCGAGGGGTCTGTCAACCGTTACCGTTACGATTTTTCCGAGCATATATGCGCCTCCTTGGGTTGTTGTATTTCATCATTGCGAAAGTGATACAACCTGCGGTTGATGATATCCTCGCCATAGGCGAGATGATATACCATTGCTTTCGCAATGGATAAAAAAATACTGCAGAAAGAATTTTCTGCAGTATTTTTCTGGTGCACCCTCAGGGACTCGAACCCTGGACCCACTGATTAAGAGTCAGTTGCTCTACCAGCTGAGCTAAGGGTGCGTGCTTCTCTCAAAGCGAGAGTTATTATATCACACACCTCTGGATTTTGCAAGAGGTTTTTTGGAAGAAAACAATATATGCAATATTATAGTTAAAATATGGGATAACAATTGCATAATGTGTTGTGGCGCGGCTTTAATTTCAGGTGCGTCCTTCGTCTGCTTGACGCTCAGGTCTGTATACGCGCAGCTCCCGTGGCAGCTCGCCACATCTTTTGATAATAACAGCCCCCGTCACAGAGCCGAGGGTGGCTCCCAGCGTGTCTATAATCAGGTCGGTCATAGTGTCCGAAAGCGCCGCCCTGCCCGAAAGGGCGACGAGCCTCTGTCCTGCCTCCTCGGAATAGGCGAATTTCTGCATGTTCAGTCCAAGAATTCCGTCAAAGGCGAATTCATATATCTCCCACAGCACACCGATAAGCAGAGTGAAGCTGAGCGCGAAAAGCCCGAGAGCCAAGGGCGAGAGGCGGCAGTCGCGGGTGAGAAGAGAGGGAATGGAGAGGGCGAAAAGAGAGAGCAGGATGGCGCTCGCTCCGTGCAGTATGTCGTCGAAGGGCGGGAAGCGGTAATACATCAGTGCGACCTCGCCGAGAAATATAGAGCAGAAGATAAAAAGGGTATAGGATACGACAAGCGCGCTCGGGATATATAAGCCCGCCTGCTTTTCAAGAAAAATGGGGACTCGAAGGAAAAACAAACCCATAACGAGCTGAAAAATTATCAGCCTCACCCCGTCACCCTCGCCCTCGGAGATGGCAGAAACTATAACCGAAATCAACGCGAAAACGAAAGCGGACGAGGTGGCGGAGTATAGTATTCTCACTCTCCCCTTTTCCTTTATTTTTCTGCCTTCCATCACAAGCTCCTTGTCGTTCCCCGAAGAAAAAAACACGGGGAATATGCACCCCGTGTTAAAAAATGGCTATAAACGTCAGCTTTCCTCGGAGGAACCCCCCTTCATACCCGACAAGCGAAGAATGACCTCGCCGGCAAGGATAAGTCCGACAACGGATGGCACGAAGGAAATACTGCCCGGAACTCTCTCTCCCTCCCTTTTTCTCGGCTCCTCGTCCGAAAAGACGACGGGAAGGTGGTTTATACCTCTTTTCCGAAGCTCTATCCTGACCGCCTTCGCCAAGGGGTCGGTGTGGGTGCGGCTGATGTCAGACACTCTGAAGCGAGTAGGGTCAAGCTTGTTGCCTGCGCCCATTGAGGATATGATAGGCACTCCGAGCCTTTTCGCCTCGGAGATGAGAAAAACCTTCGCTCCGACGCTGTCGATGGCGTCAATTATGAAGTCACAGGCCGAAAGGTCTACGCTGTCCTTGGTTTTCTCGGAATAAAAAACGTTTATACACTCGACAGTACAGTCGGGGTTGATTTCTTTTATTCTTTCCCGCGCAGCCTCGGTTTTATACAAGCCAACCGTTTTTTGTGTGGCTATTATCTGTCGGTTTATATTCGTCAGGTTGACTCTGTCGGCATCAACGAGAAGAAGACCGCCGACTCCCGCCCTGGCAAGAGCCTCCACGGCATAGCCGCCAACTCCACCGACTCCTATGACGGCAACCCTGCTGTTTCTCAGCCTGTCAACGCCCTCGTCGGTGAGCATCATCGCTGTTCTCGTATAAATGTTTTCGCTATCGGTATATCTCATGTTTTCTCCTTTAGGTGGGGATATGTGTGTGATTTTGTCGACTTGTTGTGCGGTATATGTAAATAATAGATTACATAGCTTCTGTGACAAACCTCCCCTGAGGCGCCTTGTGCGCCTGTATCCTCGCTCTTTTTCACTCGTATTATAACATTTCTTCGGGCTTGTTGTCAACAAAGTGTTGATTTATTGCTCACAAGGTTGTATAATAGAGTATATCAACGAGTCTAAGGAGAAAATATGCTTTCCAAAATATACAGCTCCGGTGTCTTTGGCATAGATGGCTTTCAGGTTACCGTAGAGTGCAGCGCTTGGGACAGAATACCGAAATTTGAGCTCGTCGGACTTCCCGATACGGCTGTCAAGGAGGCGAAGGGCAGAGTGCAGTCCGCCTGTGAGAACAGCGGCTTCGTTTTCCCCGCGCTTGATATTCTCATTAACCTTGCTCCAGCTGACGTCAAGAAGGAGGGCACGGTCTTTGACCTTGCTATTCTCCTGTCAATTCTTCAGTGCGACGGTATCGTTCCGAGAGAGCTCGACTTCTTCGACAAGTGCATCATAGGAGAGCTGTCGCTCTCGGGTGAGGTCAGAGCCGTCAGCGGAGTTCTTCCAATGGTTATTTCAGCCCGCGACCTCGGTATGCGCGAGGTTTTCGTGCCTCAGGACAACGCTAACGAGGCTTCTATGGTTTCGGGAATAACCGTGTACGGCGTGTCAACTCTGCGCCAGCTCGTCTGTCATTTTCGCGGCGAGGAGCTTATGACGCCCACCGAGCCGAGCTACGACAAGGTCGACCTATCGTATCACGAGGATATGGCAGATTTTTCCGACGTGTGCGGTCAGCTCAGAGCGAAGCGCGCGATGGAAATTGCCGCCGCAGGCGGACATAACATTCTTATGATAGGCCCGCCTGGCACGGGAAAGTCAATGCTTGCGAAAAGACTGCCGTCGATACTCCCTGATATGAGCTTTGAGGAGGCGCTTGAAACCACGAAGATACACTCGGTTGCGGGAAATCTTCGCGCAGGGCTCGTCACGGAAAGGCCCTTCCGTTCTCCCCATCACAATGTCAGTATGCCGGGTCTTATCGGTGGCGGAGCGCATCCGCGCCCCGGTGAAATCTCGCTCGCCCATAACGGTGTTCTGTTCTTAGATGAGCTGCCAGAGTTCTCCAAGACTGTTACCGAGGGCTTAAGACAGCCGCTTGAGGACGGCGTTGTCACCGTGACCCGAGCAGCAGCGAAAATAACCTATCCCTCAAAATTTATGCTCGTCTGCGCGATGAACCCCTGTCGGTGCGGCTACTTCGGCGACCCTGTCAAGCAGTGCACCTGCACTCCTGCCGCGGCGGCGAAATATCTGGATAAGCTTTCGGGGCCTCTGCTTGACAGAATTGATATTGAAATCGAGCTGCCCTCGGTGTCATACAGCGAGCTCTCGGGAAAGGGAAAGCGCGGAGAGCCCTCGCGAGAGATAAGAAAGAGAGTCAACGCCGCTCGAGCCTTCGCTAACAAGAGGCTCTCTTGTGCGGGTGACAAGCCCGGTGTGCTTAACGCCAATATGCCCGTCGAGATGATGAGGCGTCACTGCGTACTGACAGAGGCGGCGGAAAAGCTTATGAAGAACGCCTTCGAGAGCCTTGGACTTTCTGCCAGAGGTCACGACCGCGTTCTGCGGGTTGCCCGTACAATTGCAGACCTTGACGAGAGTGCGGTTATTGACGAGGACCATATCGCCGAGGCTATTATGTATCGCTCGCTCGACAGAAAGTATTGGAAGCGCGGATAATTTTCCCGTTATTTCAAGATGCATAGAGGGCGTGTCGAGTTTTATCGCACTTTTGTCCGTCGAGATATTGATAAGTCGAAGGACTGTGAATGTGAAAATGTAAACCTTTGTTTTCGTTGCGGCAGGGCGCTTGCCGATACTGCCGCCGATTAGCGTGGGCGAGGGGGCTTTATTCCCCCTCGCCCTATATTTATTGAAAAAGTAGAAGATTATATGCAGATTAAACAAAAATCACCCGCGCGTATTGAATAGGGCGCCCGCGAGTGATATAATTGTGTCAGAAAAGTCTCGTATAAGGAGAGAAATATGAAAAATCTAAAGAAAATTCTGGTCGTTCTGTGTGTCATAGCGGCTCTGTCTGTGGGAGCAGTTCTGGCTTCCTTCGCCGCCGATGTGAGCTATACAGGCACGATGGATAAGCTGACGCCTCTGATTGACGACGTGCCTGTTCAGGCTGTCAATGGCACTGATATGACCTATAACGCACTCAAGAGAGTCATCAATTACCTGACAAAGACTCCTGTGAATCCCAATTCCGCGGGATACAAGGAGAAGATGGCGACTCTTGACCCATATATAGCTGATACTATTAACGCTTATTCGGATTTGGCTGTCGCTGCGTCCGATACCCAGGAAAAGAAGAGCCACCTCAACAAGATTGTTAATCTTGTCGAAGGCTTTGGCGTTAAGGACGAGGCTCTTGTTTCAAGCTATCACGCCGCGGCTATCTCTACCGCCGATGCTTTTCTCAACGTCGGACTCGCTCCCGAGACAACCGCCTTCGCGGACGTTAAGGGCGCATATGACACGGCTATGGATATCATCAGGACGGCTTCTGTCAATGACGAGGGGCTTAACGCGAAGATAACCCAGCTTGCCGAGAAGATGCTCGTCACTTACCTGAACGCTATTGATACAGCCTCCGGTATGCTTGCCAAGGACAAGGCGATTGACGAGGCTCTCGCATTCCTCGCTGACGCGGGCATCGATGATGAGACCAACGTTGCTAAAATAACCTCCAAGATACCCAAGGCTCTTCTGGACTCTTGCGGCGCTATATCCTCAATTGACAGCAGCGTCGGCAAGAACAGCGAGCTCTCCGATATAAGCAGCTTTATCACTAAGCACAACCTTACGGACGAGGCGTCCGTTTCCGCCTTTGAGAGCGCGGCATTCGTCGTTGCCGAGGGCTTTCTCGGTGATATCGAGGATACCAAGGTTGAGAGCACTGCCCAGAATGCAATAAAGGTTAACCTCCTTCAGAGCTTCGTTGACAAGGGCTATCTTAACCCCGAAACCAATGAGGAGTATGCGGCGCTTCTTCAGGATTTTGAGGCCAGAAAGGCGCTTCAGGCGGCTGCTAAGGAAGCCAACAAACAGGCGATGCTTGCTCAGTCGACGCTTCCCGACTACGATATGTCTACCCTTATCGATACCGATTTCTCCAGCGGAAGAAACCCCTTCGCCTCCTCCCCCGGCTCCGTTCAGAACAAGGGAACCAACTTCGCAGGCCTCAGCAACGGTACCTTCACCATCACCTACGGCGGCTCCCAGACGAACGGTAATACCTACGCCGAGTACAGATTCCCGGATAACACCGGACTTAAGGGTCTTGTAGTTGACTTTGATTTCTGTACCTTCTCCGCGCTTCCTTACGGAGGCTTCTCGCTTGAGGGAGGCGGTATTTCTCCCATAGGAAAGATTCCCGACGGCTACAACGTTATGAGCGGCGGTAATATAGTGGTTTATCCCACTTACTTCTGGATTGACGTTGACGGTACCGTATATGCTAACGACGGCAATAACACGGCACTGTTGGAGAATTCTCTCGTTCCCGGTCAGTGGATGCACTACACCTGTATATTCAATAACGACGATTTCACCTTCTCCCTGTATTGCGAATACGAGCTTCTAGGAACCTATCCCGCCAATTTCTTCCGCGACGGCTCTTATACCGAAATGACCTACGACCTTATCCGCGCGAGATTCAACGGAAGCACCACGGGTAGCGGCGAATTCTCGCTCGATAACCTTCAGGTTTATCAGGGAACCACCCTTCGTGATATCGGCTTGCTCGAAAGACTTGCGGGCGAGGAGAGGTTTACATATTTTGCAAATTACTATCTCGATGAGAACCGCGACGTAATGGGCAGAAAACTCGCGTATAACGAGGTTAGCAGACTTCTTCCTGAATATTGGGAGTGGACCAACGCCGAAAAGACCGAGGGTAATTATCTTACTGAAAACGCAGAAATACGCGCCCTCATTGATGACATCAACGCCTTTGACTACGACGGCTTCAGCAGGAAGCTCAGAGCGCACAACCTCAGCGAGTTTTCTGCGAGAGTAGATGACTTTTCGGAAATGCTACGCAACCTTGACGTCGTTAACATATCCGACCGCATCAAGGTAGCCAACAGTATAGACGAGTTTATCACCAAGACGGGTAACGATATTGATAGAAACGACCAATACGACGCCACCAACAAGCTCTTCCTCAGGCTGAGGACCGAGGCGTACACCGACAGCAACAGCCTTGAGTTTATCAAATGGGTGAAGAGATGTCATAATATGACAACCCTCTCCGCTAAGCAGAAATACTACGACAAGGCTACCGAGTGCCTTTATATGGAGGGCTGTCCTATTGACGTATCCGACGAGCTTCTTAACAGAGAGGGCTTTGAGGAGCTGAAGGCGGCGTATGCGCTCTATCTGAATTCACTCGCAGAAATCGAGACAACACAGAGAAACGAGAACTCCAAGAAGATAATTGCTTGTGTTGACCTTATTTCCAAGTATCAAAGAGATGAATGGGACGCTAACTACGAATATATCAGCAGATTCGTTTCCATCATTCGTACCATTGTCAATGAAAACAACTACAATGCCGCTTACGAGGGACTTGTTGATGCTATCGAGATATACAGCGAGTATAACGAATACTTCTACTCTGTTCTTCAGCAGAGACATATCGATGAGCTGACAGCGCGTCTTGAGTACGTCGCCAACAACGACGCGTATATCGAGAAGAGCGGAACGCTGGCTTATATCGGAAGATATCTTGAAGCTAATAAGGACAATATAGACCCCGATAACGAGATTATCAACGACCTTGTCCGCAAGTATGAAACTGCTCTTGCAGAGGTCAAGTTCAGGGAAGAAGACTATGATAAGGTCCTCGTGCAGAACGCGCACTACTTCGTCGCGCTCGTAGAGAAAATGCGCATCACCGAGACCTACAGCGAGAAGAAGGCTCTGTATGATCAGGCAACTCCTTTCTACTTCGCTCTTGACGGCAGCGTTGAGGGTGCTATGGACGCGGTTGACGTCTTCGATCAGCACACTGAGCTTCTCCAGAATATCGAGCGCTCGTCAGAGCGCTTCATCGAGGCGGTTGTGCTTCTTACCGCGGCGGAAACCAAGGAGGAGCTGTTCGCCCGTCTTGTCGACTGCTATGCATACAGCCTTGAAGCTGAGTCCAGCTTTGACGGTGTCGCCGAGGCTATGGAGATATACAACGAGAAGTACGAGGCTTACTGCAACGAGGTTACCGTAGCGAATGAGATTATCACTGAGACTGTGGTTGTGACGGGCTCGGTACGCTCGAATTGCGGTGTTACACCTATCATCGCGGTTATTATCAAAAAGATTTTTGAATAATTTTCCGCTTGATTTAAGATACCCGAAAAAAAACGTATGGGGCACAGAAACTGTGCCCCATTTAATATGATGGCGGAGGCTGTGCATTCACAGCATTCCCGCTTTTTTTGTTGATTGCTGATTTGAAAGCCGCCTCGGATAGAGGCGGCTCTTGTTTTATATAGGATTGTTGCGGATTGAAAATATCCGTGACCGTCGGGTCGAGAAATTATCGGTTTCCCGTCGGGAAAATTATCTCTGAACTCTGCCCGAGCCGTCGCCGCCTGCGAGCTTTTCAACCTCTGCTACGCCAACGCGGTTGTAGTCGCCCTCAACGCTGTGCTTGAGCGCGGATGCAGCAACTGCGAACTCGATAGCGTCCTGGGTTGACTTGCCGTTGAGCAGCGCGTAGATAAGTCCGCCGCCAAAGGAGTCGCCGCCGCCTACACGGTCAACGATGTGAAGGTGATAGGACTTGGAGAAGCAGTAGTTCTCGCCGTCGTACAGCATTCCTGCCCAGTCGTTG
>JAFTST010000052.1 GCA_017467165.1 Clostridia bacterium
AGAAAACTACCGAAGCAGTTCTCTCCGTTCGACTTGAATGTGTTATGCACGCCGCCAGCGTTAATCCTGAGCCAGGATCAAACTCTCTAAAAAAATTGTATCTTAATTCCCGAAGGACTTAAAATCTTTTTTCAGAGCTATTCTTTAATCTAGCTTCTTCTTACTTTTTGAGTTTCTTTTTTCAAAGTGTTATTAACGAGAATCTTTCGCACATCAATTATACTTTCGCATAATCTCCAGTGCCAAGAAAACTTCATGTTGTTCAATTTTCAATGAGCAAATGCACGGCATTTTCACAGCGGTATTCCACCCGTGCTTCGCGTGCTTTGATATTATAACTCAAAGGAGAAAAAATGTCAAGCCCTTTTGTAAAACTTTTTTCAAAAAAATTGTACAGTCTACACAATGGGGATTTTGATGAAAAAACGGGAGAGCCTGAGCCCTCCCGTGTTGACAGGTTGCTATATTATCCCACATTGACTATATTTATCGCTATCATAGGAACTATTACGCCTGCGAGTATGTACAGCGAATTAAGAACGGTGGACGCTATACCAATGATTCGCGTCTTTCCCTGACGGTAGCGCCAGACGGTCGCAGACAGGGTGACGCCAATGGCGGAGAGGATAAGGTTTGCCGCGCCGAAGATAATCAGGTAGATAATGACTATCATCTGAGATAATCCCAAGCCGAGCTGCTCTCCCGAATCGGTGGTGGCGTTGTGCTGAGTCTTCAGGTCGATGGCGCTGTAGGACAAGCTCATTGTTATCGCGAATGCAACAGTGGCAAGCACCAGAATAATGATAGCGGCGGTGAGGTGTACCACCCTACCCTTTGAAACTTTATTATTATCCATAAAAGCCTCCTTAATTTAGCTTTTCTGCATATATTTTACCACAATACTCGGGATATGTCAATATTCCCTCCTTGTAACATTTTTCCTCGCGCGTATGTAGTATATAATAAAGGAAGGAAAAGGTGTGGGCGGGGGATTGACAAGCGTTTTGGCGTGTGCTATACTTAACGCGAAAATATACATTCGGGAGAGCATTATGACATTTTATGACGAATTTTATTTTGAAATAACCTTCAGCGGTCGGAAGGCAGAGCTCGACAGAGTTGTGGCGTTCCTTAAGGGAGGCGGGCTTGACGACTTTTTTGAGATGGATAACGATTTTATAGACTACGACGACGATTACCACGAGACCCCTGACGAGGGGGAGAGCTCCTTCTCTTTCTCGAACGACGAGTACGGCATTGAGATTGACGAGCTTGACGCGGACGAATTTCTCGAGGTGCTCTGCCGCGCGGCGAAAAAGGTTGACCTCAGGGGCGAGCTGTACGACGTTGACGAGGAGGAGTACCGCTTTGTCAGCGTGGAGGGCGACTCCTACTACCTCAACGCGAGGAATATCGACCTTTTCAACGACGAGCTTGACACTCAGGCGAAGGAAGAGGCTCGCGACGAGGACGAGGACGAGGATTAACGCTATATCTATATACTTATATTGAGGGCGGGTCTTCCGCTCTCTTTTTTTCGGGCGATTTTTTCATTTGTTGACAATTTTGGCACGAATATGTTAAAATAAGAAAAAAGGCTTACGTGAGGTTATATAATGGACAAGCTCAGGGATATTAAGCCGGGGTACATTCTACTCGGCGTGATGCTGACTGTAATCGGTATTTTATTTATCAGCTTTCAGGACGCGTACGACGCTCTGGCGCTGACTATGGGAATATTTCTTATGCTCTTTGGCATAGTATTCGGTATACTGACTCTGATGAAGAGGACGAGGGGCGTAACTTACGCGCTGAAGCTCGCGCTGTCTATCACCTGCATCGTGTGCGGCGCTGTAACGGCTATAACGAGGCAGTCGGCTATATCGGTTATCGCTAATATTTTCTTCCTGCTTCTGATAGTTGACGGCTCGTTCAAGCTGTATATGGCGATAATTTCAGGCTCATCAAGGGTCGCGAGGCTCGTTATGGCGGTGACGGGCGCGCTTATCATAATTTTCGGCTTCCTTCTCGCTAAATTTACCCCGACCGACGCGGCAAGGCTATCGACTCTGACGGGAGTTCTCATTATTCTCGACGGAATAATCAACCTGTACAGCGCGTTTTTCAAGACGGACAGGGACCCCCTGGTCGCGCCCGACGGAGAGCCAGAGGTAGAGGAGTCAGAGGAATAATTTGACAACTTATATGTACATTTATTGAGGATATTTCAATGAAAAAGATTTTAGCATTTCTCGAGAAAATCAACACGCCCCTGTGTTATTCCATACTTGCGGGCGTGTTTGGTCTGGCGTTTCTGCTTCTTCCCTCGATAGCGCTCGATATACTTCTTATCGTGTCGGGTGTGGCTCTTATTTTCGTCGGGGTCATTAAGGTAGTGTCGCTTGATATAAAAAATCGCACGCTTGAGTACTACTTCTCGCTGGGGGTTGGATTGTGTATCATTGGCTTTGGCGTACTGCTCGTATCCTCAAGACAAAACGCGGGGGCTCTGCCCGCCAGAGCCGTCGGTATATACATTCTTATCCGCGCGGCGATCGAGGCATACAGGCTTCTGACACGCGACGTCGAAAGAAATCTAAAGTGGGGGATTTCCCTCGCGCTCTATATACTCGAGTGTATAGCCGCGCTGACGCTCGCGCTCCTGCCCGTGCCCGCGAGATATATGACGGGCGCGATGCTTCTCGTTATCTGCCTCGACCTTGTCTTTCGCATTTTCAAGAAGAAGGGCTCGGGCGCAAGCTCGGATTTCTTCAAGCACGGGAATGACCCCGATACCTTCTACGACCCGCACTTCGAGGACAGGTCGGACGGATAACCGCTACTATACAATAAGCACCCCGGGATTTTTCTCGGGGTGCTTATCTTTTTTCTGTTGAGAAATATTTTTTCTGTTAGTTATACATACCCGAGGTGGAAAGGTAGGAATACAGCTTTTCGCCGTGGTCCTGCTCCTCCTTCTGAATATGTGCGAGGGTATCGCGCAGAGTGGTTGAGTTAAACTCAAAGACTCCCGTGTTGTAGACGCCTGAGACGTGCTTTTCCATTGACAGAGCGTCCTTACACAGATAGGCGTCGTTGTTCTTATCCGCCACAGAGCAGGACGAGGGCGCGCCGTTGTACTTCGCCTCCGCGGCGCTCTTCGGCGTCTTGGGCATAGCGACCTCCTCGCCGTTGAGGATGCGGTTAATCGTGTCGAGGTGGGAGACCTCAGCCGTCTTGATTTCGTTGAAAAGCGATTTCAGAGCGGGGTCACAGGCAGCCTCCGCGTACTTTCCGTACTTCTCAATGCAGAGCTCCTCCTGCGACTTTAAGTCCTTCAGAATACTTGCTTCCTTTGGTGTGAGTGTCATCATTTTTCTCCTTTCGGGGTGTTACCCTTAAGGAGAGTTTAACCGCGAGGGCGAAAATCATTCAACCTCTGAGCTTTTTGGCACTCTGACGGTGATAATTTCAAGCTCGGCGTCGGTGGAAACGGTTATTTCTCCTGCGCCTGCGGGGCAGAAGAAGCTGTCGCCCTTTCTTATTTTCTCGCCCTCTATCTCTCCCTCACCGCCAACACAGGTGACCGAGAGGAAGGACGAGCTGTCGACGCCAAAGCTCCTATTTGTAAAGTTAAGTTTATATTTAGCCGTTTCAAAATACTCGCAGGAGCCTATAATTTCGGGAGAATTCTTGACACGGGTATCTGCCTTGTAGGGCTCGAGGAGCGAAACCTCCATAGCCTTGTCTATATGTAGCTCGCGCAGATTTCCCTGTGCGTCGCGCCTCATATAATCATAGAGGCGGTAGGTGAGTGTGCTGTTCTGCTGTATCTCAAAAATAACGCAGCCCGCGCCGATGGCGTGGATTGTTCCCGAGGGGATGAAGAAGACGTCGCCTGCCTTGACAGCCTTGAAATCAAGCAGCTCCTCAACACTTCCGTCAAGCACCGCCGCGCCAAAGCTATCCTTATCAGCCCGAGCCTTAAGACCCATATAGAGTCCCGCGCCCTCGTCAGCCTCGACCACGTACCACATCTCTGTCTTTCCATACTGTCCCTCGTTTTTCAGGGCGTAGTCGTCGGAGGGGTGCACCTGCACGCTGAGGCGCTCTCTCGCGTCAATAAACTTGGTAAGCGTCGGGAAAAACTCAAAGCGCTGACAATTCTCTCCCCAGCACTCTCTCGGGAAAGCCTCAACCGTCGTTCTTCCGTCCTCAATTTTCGCCTCGCCCCCCTTGGTGAAGGACAGCTCCCAGCTCTCGGCAATTCTGTCCGAGGCGGAGTCCTTTCCGTACGCGCGAAGCTTGTTGCCGCCCCAGAGATTGTCCTTGGTGGCGGGAGTAAGTCTGTATAATTTTTTCATTTTTCACACTCCTTTTCCCTATGAAGTATACACCTAAAGGATGAATTTGTCAACCTTGGATGTGTCTATCCTCATTTCAAAATAATATTTTTTTAAAATATCTTTATTTTTTCCGAGCAATGTGCTACAATGTAAGGTGACGAAGTATGCGAAGGGTGCATTTACCCGAAAGGATTATATATATGAGCAAGAAAACCTGTACTCCAAAGGGCTGCTCCCGACTCAACAAGGTTGGCGGTCAGGCGGTGCTCGAGGGAGTTATGATGAAGGCGGGCGAGAGGACTGTCACCTCCTGCAGAAAAGAGGACGGCAGTATAGTCGTTACCGACTCCACCTTCGTTTCAATAAGAAAGAGAAAGAAGATACTCAATCTGCCCATTCTGCGCGGATTTGTCAACTTCATAGAAATGATGGCGCTGAGCGTCAGGACGCTCAATATCTCCGCGGAGGCTCTGGGAATAGAGGACGAGCAGGAAAAGGCGAAAAAGGAAAAGGCGAGAGCCGAGGGAAAGCGGGCTGCCGGCACGCTTGATATTGTTATGGTGCTCGGCGTGGTGCTCGGGCTTCTGCTGTCGGTCGGACTGTTTTTCGTGCTTCCCTCTCTGATTTCGGACGGTATCAGCTGGCTCTACACGAGATTTATCTCGGAGAGCGGGATTGGCATAGTCGGGATAGCGTTTATCGAGGGCTTGGTTAAGATAGCTATTTTCCTCACTTATCTCTCGCTGGTTATCCTCATGCCCGATATTCGCCGCACCTTCATGTATCACGGCGCGGAGCACAAGTCCATAGCCTGCTTCGAGGCGGGCGAGGAGCTCACCCCCGAGAACGCTATGAAGCACCGCCGCTTCCACCCCAGATGCGGAACGAGCTTCATGTTTTTGATGATACTTATCGGTATTTTCATCGGAATTTTCGTCAGATTCATTCTTCCGCCCGAGGAGGCGTTTCCCTTCGTGTGGCTGTACTCGCTGTGCGTGTCGGGTATAAAAATACTGCTCCTGCCTATAACTATGGGTATAGGCTACGAGATTCTGATGCTTGCAGGCAAGCACGACAATATTTTCACCAGAATTATCTCCGCTCCCGGTATGTGGGTGCAGAGATTGACCACCAAGGAGCCCACGGAGGATATGCTCGAGGTGGCTATAACCTCAATCAAGTGTGCCCTGAGGGACGAATATCCCGAGTTCCGCGAGTTTTTCGAGAACGAGGGCTGGAAGAAGGAGCCCGAGCTTGAGGTAGAGATAGTCTGCGAGGAGGCTGACTCCGAGTGTGCCGAAGCGGCTGACTGCGTCGAAGGTGAGGTTGAAAGCTCCCCCGAGACGAATAGCGAGCCCGAGGTAGCGGACTGCGAGCCCGAAAAGGTTAATCCCACCGAGGACGAAGATGACGCTTAAGGACGCCATAGAGCTTCTCAGAGAGTCGGGGATTTCCTCCGCCGCGGGCGATGCAAGAGAGCTTTTCCGTCACTTCGACAGAAGAGATACGGGCTATCTTCTTCTGAACCCCGAGCTGACCGCCTCCGCGGAGTGCGAGGCGGCGGTAAGAAGGAGAGCGAAAAGAGAGCCTCTGCAGTACATCACAGGCGAGGTCGCCTTCTATAACGAGCTGTACGAGGTTACACCCGACTGCCTGATACCTCGCTCCGACACCGAGATACTCGTAGAGTATGCTACGAAGAATATACCCGAGGGCGAGTCCTTCTGCGACATCTGCACGGGCAGCGGCTGTATAGCCGTATCGACGCTGAAAAACACCGTGGGCACGACCGCGCACGGAATTGATATTTCCGAGGGAGCTCTGGCTCTGGCGAGAAGAAACGCCGAGAAAAACGGCGTTTCCGAAAGACTCCTTCTATCGAGGACGGATATACTCACCGACAAGACCGTGGAATTCCTCGGCGGAACCTTTTTCGCCGTTCTGGCAAATCCGCCGTATATCAAAGAAGAGGTGTATAACACCCTCGAGCCCGAGCTGTTTCTTGAGCCGAAAATCGCCTTAGTGGCAGAAAACGGCGGCGCTGTATTCTACGAAAGGCTCGTCCCTCTCGGACTTCTGCTTATAAAAAAAGGCGGCTTCGTCGCTCTGGAAATCGGCTACGACCAGGGAAAGCTTCTTCGGTCGCTCGCCGCGGAGCACGGAGCGGACCTAGAGATATTGAAGGACTACTCGAATAACGACAGAGTAGCCGTGCTGAGAAGACGATAATCACCCATTTTCCACCCCGTCATAAACTGTGGCGAGGTGATGAATATGAAAAACATACCCACCGTCCTGCTTATCAGCGGCGGTCAGGGCTGTGAGAGAGAGGTTTCTCTCGCGGGCGCGGAGTACCTCAGGGGACTCATAGACAGAGAAAAATATCGGCTCATAGAGGTCAACATATCCCCGCTCGGCGGATGGTTTATCGGCGACGAGGCGGTATATCCTTTGAGGCTCGGCAACCGTCAGGGGCTGTGGCGCGGGGGAAAAATCCTCCGTATAGACTGCGCTATTCCCCTTCTGCACGGCGACTATGGCGAGGACGGCAGAATACAGGGCGCTCTTGATACCGCGGGCATTCCCTTCGTCGGCTGTGACACGGTTTCGGGAGCTGTGTGCTCTGACAAGAGCTACACCCGCGCTGTGGCAGAAAGCCTCGGTGTACCCGTAGCCAGAGGAATCCCACTTCCCGAGGGACTTGACGAGCGCGAGCTGCGAGAAAGGGCGCGCGAGCTGGGATATCCCCTGTTCTTCAAGCCGAAAAGGCTCGGCAGCTCGGTCGGCGCGACACCCGTGTATAACGACGAGCAGCTATACGGCGCGTACGCCCTTTCCTGCGAAATATCCTCGGGCGGCGCTCTCATAGAGGAGCTGGTAGAGGAAAAACGCGAGCTCGAGGTCGGCGTTCTGTACCGCTCGGGCAAGCGGATAATCTCCCCCGTGGGAGAGGTCAGGTGCGAGGGCTTCTACGACTACCGCTCAAAATACAGAGAAGGCGGCTCGGAGGTCACAGCGCGGGCAGATATAGACGAATCGGTTGAGCGTCAGATACTCGACTACACCGAGAGGCTAACCTCAGAGCTGTGTCCCGGCGGCCTGTGCCGCGTGGACTATTTTCTCTCCGGGGAGAGAATACTTTTCAACGAAATCAACACCATGCCCGGCTTCACTAAGACGAGCCTGTACCCGCGGCTTATGGCTGAGGTCGGAATATCGCCCGAGGCACTGTGCGAGATACTGATAAGAGAGGCTATCGGAGGCGGAAGATGACCGTCGGGCTCTTTGACAGCGGAGAGGGCGGGGTTAATCTTCTCTCCCACCTCAGAAAAAGAAACGCCGAGTGCGACGTTTTTCTCCTGTGCGACAGGGCGAATTCTCCCTACGGCACCAAGTCGCAGGAGGAGCTTTCCTCGATAGTCGGGAAAAACATCGCCCTCTTGCGCGCACTCGGCGCTGAAAAAATTATCGCCGCCTGCTGTACCGCCTGCACGGCTCTGCCCTATATCGAGGGCGCGGAGGTGGTCACGTCAACGCTCGCCCTGACTGCGAAAAGGGCAAGAGAGCTATCCCCGTGCGGAAAAATAGCCGTGCTGGCAACCGAGGCTACGGTGCGCTCGGGAGCGTTTTCGGACGCGCTCGGCGGCGATGCTCTTGAAATTCCGGCTCAGCCGCTGGTAAGAATGATAGAGAACGGCGTCCGTGACGGAAATATCCGAAGAAGCGAGAGGGAGTACCTTGAGGCGCTATTGGAAAAATGCCGCGGCGCTGATGCTGTAATCCTCGGCTGTACTCACTTTTCCTCGCTGAGAGGCGAGATAACGAGGCTGGCGAAAAAGCGCGGAATCAGAACCGTGGTCGACTCGGCAGAGGTCGGGGCAAGCTCGGTTGAGCGCTCCGTCGGCGGAGGTGGCAGAAGCTATATAATTAACACAAGAATGAAAAAATGCCCGAATGGGCGGAGGTAGATATGGCAAAATACAGAAGAGGCAGAATTAACGACGCGGTGGCAAGGGAGCTTGCCATCGCTCTCGGAGGCGTGCGCGAGCCGAAGGTAGTCGACAACTTCGTCAGCATCACCAGAGCGGAGGTCGCGCCCGACCTCAAGTACGCGACGGTATATTTCTCCTGCATGGGCGACAGCAAGGAGGCTGCCGAGGGCTTGAAAAAGTGCACGGGTATGCTCCGTCACCACCTCGCGACAACCCTCAACCTGAGAATCACCCCCGAGCTTCACTTCGTGAAGGACGGCTCTATCGAGCACGGCGCGAGAATAGCTCGACTTCTTGAGGAAATCAACTCGGACAAGCCCGACACGGAAAACTGATAATTTGAAAGGAAAAAGGATGAAAAGGATAACTAAGGCAATTATCCCCGCGGCAGGTCTTGGAACGAGAATGCTTCCCATCTCCCACGCCGTGCCCAAGGAAATGCTCCCCATAGTCGACCTTCCCGCAGTGTACTATCTCGTCGAGGAGGCAGTTAAGAGCGGCATCACCGATATTCTCATCATCACCAACAGGGACAAGGACGCGATGGAGGACTTCTTCGACCTCAGCGTTGAATACAGCACAGCCCTCGCCGCCAAGGGAAAAACCAAGGAGGCGGCGCGCCTCAAGGAAATAGCCGATATGGCTAATATATATTTCCTTCGACAGAAGGAAACCAAGGGCCTCGGTCACGCGGTCGGCAGAGCGCGCAGCTTCGTCGGGGACGAGCCCTTCGCGGTGCTGTACGGCGACGATATAGTTTTCTCGGACAGCCCCGTCTGCCGTCAGATGATGGACGTGTATGAAAAATACGGCAAATCTGTGGTTGGAGTCAAGCCCGTGCCGATTGAGCAGGTGCAGAAATACTGCTCCTTAAAGGTAGAGCCCATCGACGGCGAGGACAGAGTTACTCTCTGCACCGATATGATAGAAAAGCCGAAGCCCGGCTGGGAGTTTTCCAACCTCTCCATACTCGGCAGAGTCCTTCTCACCCCCGACGTCTTCGACATCATAGACGCGCTCGAGCCCGGAGCCGGCGGAGAGTATCAGCTCACCGACGCTATGGCGAAAATGGCGAGAGCCGACGGGGTTATGGCGCTTGAATATATAGGCGACAGATACGATATGGGCTCGAAGCTCGGCTTCCTCAAGGCGAATATCGTCAAGGGGCTCGAGCACCCCGAAACGGGTGACGAGCTGCGCGAGTTCCTGAGGTCGCTCGCAGAAACGCTCTGATATGGATTTCAGAAGATCGGTTCCCGACGACGCCACCGCTATGGCGGAAATTGAGGCTCTGGTTTTTCCCGACCCGTGGTCGAAAAGAGATTTCTCCGACCTTATCTGCTCGGAGAGCGGAATGTGCTTTTCAGCTGTCGATAACGGCAGAGTTATCGCCTACGTAGCGGGCAGGCTTATCGCCCCCGAGGGCGAGATATACAGAGTAGCCGTGCGCCCCGAATATCAGAAAAGAGGCATCGGCTACCGACTGCTCGACTACGCGGTCAAATCCTCGAGAGGCAGAGGGCTCGAGGTTATCTTTCTCGAGGTGAGAAGCAGAAACAGAGCCGCTATCTCCCTCTACTCAGCCTACGGCTTCGAGGTAGCGAGCATCAGGCAGGGCTACTACAAGAACCCCTCTGACGACGCCCTGATAATGATTAAGGCAAGCAGGGCTGACATACTCGAAAACTAGCTTAGCACCACTAAATACCGAAGGGCGTGTCAACTCCGCGCCCGTACATAAGGACGAAACCCAATGAAAATATTAGCCTTTGAGAGCTCCTGCGACGAGACGAGCGCCGCGGTGGTCGAGCGCTGTGACGGGCGCTTTCTTATAAAATCGAATATCATAGCGTCACAGGTTGACACCCACAGGCTGTACGGCGGTGTCGTGCCCGAGATTGCCTCGCGCGCTCATATCGAGGCTATCAGCTCCATAACCTACGAGGCTATGGCGACAGCAGGCGTGACTATGGCGGATATAGACGCTGTGGCGGTTACCGCGAGCCCGGGGCTTATCGGAGCTCTGCTCGTCGGAGTCAGCTTCGCGAAGGCTCTCGCCTTCGCCAACAAAAAGCCGCTCGTGCCCGTCTGTCACGTTATGGGACATATCGCCGCGACCTATCTTGACGGAAGCGGCAGAGTACCCGAGCCGCCCTTCATAGCGCTCGTCGCCTCCGGCGGACATACCGCGATATACAGAGTGATAAGCCACACCGAGTGCGAGCTTATCGGCTCAACGCGCGACGACGCCATAGGCGAGGCGTTCGATAAGATTGGACGAATTATCGGAATACCCTACCCCGCAGGACGCGGCTTCGACGAGCTTTCAACAGAGGGCTTCATCGAGGCGACGGGCGACCCCGTGGCGTTCTATAAGAAGTATAAGCGCTCCGAGGCGTACAGAAATCCCGACCTCGCACTCCCCACACCCGCAGTCAGAGACGACAGCCTTGATTTTTCCTTTTCGGGACTGAAGACCGCGGCGATAAATCTCATTCACCGCTACGAGCAGAGAGGAATCCCTCTCCCACGCGCCCTTTTCGCCGCGCGATACACCTACGAGGCGGTCGAGGCGGTGGCGAAGAAGCTCGGCTCGGCGCTTGACAGGTTCGAGGGTCACGACCTGGTTCTCTCGGGCGGCGTCGCGGCGAACTCACACCTGAGGAGAAGACTCTCCGAGCTCGCCGCCTCGAAGGGCGTAGCTCTCTATATGCCACCCGTGTCGCTCTGCGGTGACAACGCGGCTATGATAGCCGCTCAGGGCTACTACGATTATATGGCAGGCAAGCGAGCCGACACCTCGCTCAACGCATCTGCAGCCGATACCATCAACTGAAAAGGAATATTATATGGAAAGTATATATAAGCTCGACGGCACCTTCGATAAGCACGTCGGAGAAATGAAAACCCCCGTACCCCCCGCAGTAATCAAGAGATTGCCGAGATATCACAGATACCTTGGCGAGCTGTTGCGCGAGGGCAGGCTCCGTATATCCTCGGCAGAGCTGTCGAAGATAATGGGCGTCACCGCTTCTCAGATAAGGCAGGACCTCAACTGCTTCGGCGGCTTCGGACAGCAGGGCTACGGCTACAATATAAAATACCTTCACGGTAAGATCAGCGAGCTGCTCGGAGTAGGCGAGGGCTACAAGGCGGTTATAGTCGGCGCGGGCAACCTCGGACGCGCTCTTGCGGCAACGAGAATGTTCGAGCGCAGGGGTGTTAACCGCATCGCTATGTTCGACGTGGACGAGAAAATCATCGGCACGAAGATATACGGCCTTTCGGTGTACAGCATCGACGATATGCACGACTTCTGTGTGAGAAACAAGGTGGATATAGCCGTCCTGACCGTGCCCAAGGAGGCGGCGTACTCGGTCGCCGACACGCTCATCAGAGCGGGCGTCAGAGGGCTTTGGAATTTCGCCAACACAGAGCTGAAGGTTTCAGCCCCGGGCGTCGTGGTCGAAAATATACACCTCGGCGACTCGCTGATGACTCTGTGCTACGAGCTCAAGAGCTCCTCTGATGAGGAGGACAAGAAATGATATATTACAGAATAAATCTTGCCGCCCTGACGAAATCAGACGCCTTCGGTGAGGCTAGCCGCGAGGAGCTTCGCGTGCTTGTGGCGCTGATTTCCGCTGACGGACGGATAGAGAGTCGCGAGACGCTTGCAAGGCTGGCGGGAGTTTCTTCAGCCAGATGCGCCTCCTCGCTCACGCTCTGGGAGAGCGCGGGAGTTCTCTCAACCTCAGAGGACGGAGTTCTCGACGAGTTCGGGGAGAAGCCCTCCGAGGGCGTCAGTGAAAGGCCCTCCAGGGAGGTTGCCGAGGATATTCGGGACAGAGAGCTTGCCTCGCTTATCGAGGAGGTTGCCGCCCTGATGAACCGTCCCGCCCTCTCCACTCAGGAAATCAAGCAGATAACGGGGCTTGTCACCGACTACTCGCTCACCCCGGAGTACGTGCTGACGCTCGCAGCGCACCTGGCGGACAGAGGAATCCTCCGCCCGAAGAGGCTGGTCGACGAGGCTCTCAGGCTTGTCGGCAGGGGCATTGACAACACCGAATCCCTCGAGATATACATACAGCAGAGAGAACGCGAATCCGCCGCGGAGTATGAGATACGCCGCATATTCGGAATATACCACCGCGCCCTCTCGCCCAGCGAGAGAAAATATTTCAGGACCTGGTCGGAGGAGTACGGATATTCCGAGGTTATCATTGGCGAGGCGTACGATATAGCCGTTGTCAACATTGGAAAGCCCGCGCTTGCATATATGCACAAGCTCCTGACAGGCTGGCACGAGGCGGGCTGTAAGACCGTCGAGGAGTGCCGCGCCAAGTGCGAGCTGGACAAGGCGGAGCTCGCCGAAAGAAAAAACAAATCCACTAAATCAAAGCCCAAAGAGGAAAAAACGCCGAAATACGCCGATTTTGACAGCGAGGACGCGCTTATGAAGGCGCTGGAGCGAAGCTACGGCGAGGATACCGACGACAAGGGCGAGGAATAAGGAGGAAAAATGTATTCCAGAGATAATTATATAGAAGCCAAGGCAGAGATAGAGGCGCGCAGAACCTCTGCTATCGCCACGGCGGACGAAAGAAACGCGGAGCTTCGTATCATCTCACCCGAGATCAAGGAGATTGACGACGAGCTGACGGGCACCGGCCTCGCTCTTTTCAGAACCGCCTGCTCGGGCGGAGATATTGAGCCTCTCAGAAGGAGAAACGAGGAGCTGATGGCCCGCCGCCGCGCGATACTCGTCAGGCTCGGCTACCCCGAGGACTACACCGACGTGCATTATACCTGCGGCATATGCTCGGACACGGGATTTGTCGATACGAGAATGTGCGTTTGTCTGAAGGAGCTGCTCATCACCAAGAATATCAAATCCTCGGGAATGGGCAGGCTTATCGAAAAGCAGAGCTTCGAGAACTTCGAGCTCGATTGGTACAAGTCGAACGAGCAGGACTACACGAGAATGTGCCACAACTACAAGGTCGCGCGCGACTTCGCCAAGAATTTTCCCGCTCACAGCGACAACCTTCTGCTTATAGGAAGCACGGGCACGGGAAAAACTCATATCTCCACGGCGATAGCCAAGGAGGTCATACACCAGGGCTACGACGTTCTGTACGACTCGACGCAGAATATTCTCTCCGCCTTCGAGAACGACAGATTCCATTCGGGCTACGGAAGAAAGGAGCCCGAGGCGGACAAGTACCTTGAGTGCGACCTTCTTATCGTAGACGACCTCGGCGCAGAGTTCTCAAACCAATTCGGCATAGCCGCGCTCTATAACCTTATCAACACCAGGCAGAACAGAGGTCTTTCAACCATCATCTCCACCAACCTCTCTGCCAAGGAGCTCGCGGCAAGATACGAGGGCAGAATATACTCGCGTATCGTAGGCTCGGACTACAAGGTGCTCTTCTTCTCGGGACGCGACCACAGAACCAAGGTTTAATCGAATATTTTTTGGAACAGAGGGATTTTTCCTTCTGTTCTTTTTTTCTTTGGCTTCTCGGCCTCCCTACGCTTCGCCGAGGGGACTCACCCTGCCCCCCGAAAAAAGGCTACTCTCCCGCCTCCTCGGTGACACTCATCGCCTCGGAGAGTACAGGCTCGCCCAGGCGGTAGGAGGGCACGCCGCGGATTCCCTCCTCACCCTCCTTGATAAGTATACCTCGCCGACACAGCTCGCCAAGCACGCGTGACACGCTCGAGAGCGAAAGCCCCGTTCTCTCGGCTATATGACCCCTCGTGCCGAAGAACCTGCCGCCACCCGTCCTGCAGTAGGAATACACGAGGGCGAAAACCAAAAGCTCGGCGCCCGAGAGCCCCAGCCTGTTGTACATGAAATCGAAAATTATAAAGCCATTTTTCCTGTTTTTCATAGAAAACTCCTTTTTTGATTTCATTCTAGCACACCTTTTCCTCTCTGTAAGTACAGGGGGCATCCAAAAAAACGCCCATATTTCAGAAAAATACTGTGCAATCCGACGAAAGAACATCCCCTCGCCTCTTTAGTCATTCGGGTAAGCATACCCCCGAAAGCCAAAAGCCCTCCCCGATAGAAGCCCGAAAGCCAAAAAGCGCCCAAAAATCACTTTGACTTGAATTTTCAATCAAATTGAAGCCGCTTTCCGTCAATCTGACGGTGGGGTGTGTCAGAAAAAGCAGAGGGTGTGTCGGTTTGAGATACAGATAATATAGTTATAAGACAAGCATAGAATAAGAGATATTAAAAGCATAGACTGTCCATCCATCCATCTATGCGCGCGAGGGGAGAAGCTTCGTTGGTCTGATACAGTCCTGAGTGGACAAGAAAATCGCGTTTCTGTTGACTTTGGCGGCACTATATTATATAATTAAGGAGAAGTATCGCAGGGCGGGTCATTCGTATCCTGCACCATCCTTATGGAGGAAAAATGAAGATTATATATTATCCGACACAGAGGCTGTCACTACCGCCCTTGTCTGTGGCTCTCGGCTTTTTCGACGGGGTGCATATAGGGCACAGGCGACTGATAGAGAAAGCTGTCGACGCGGCTGAAAGAAAAGGGCTGGCATCAGCGGTATTCACCTTTCCCGCCGAGTCGAGGGGACTGAAATCCTCGTCCGCAAGGCTATACAGCACCGCAGAGAAGCTCGCTATCCTAGAGGAGCTGGGGGTGGAATATGCCATCGTGGCTGACTTTTCCGCTTTGATGAACCTTAGCGCTGAGGAATTCGTCCACGGTGTGCTCATCGGCGAGCTTGGCGCGAGGATTGCTCTCTCGGGGTACAACTTCCACTTTGGCAGAGGCGCCAAGGGGGACGCAGATATGCTGTACAGACTAATGACAGAGGCGGGCTGTGAGGCGCTGATTCTCGACGAGCAGAGGGTTGACGGAGAGACAGTATCCACCTCAAGAGTCAAGGAGCTTCTCTCGCTCGGAAAACTCAGCGAGGCCAACCGACTTCTGGGCTCACCCCTCAGGCACAGCACGCTTGTCGAGCGTGGACGCGGTCTTGGTCGTGGAATGGGCTTTCCTACTATAAATACGAAATCATACCCCCCACTTCCGCGCGGAGTGTACGCTACAGTTGTCAAAATGGACGGAAAATTCTACACGGGTGTGACCAATGTTGGAATATGCCCCACCTTTGAGGAGCGGGAGCCACACGCAGAAACGCTGATTCTGGACTACTCGGGCGACGCCTACGGCAAGAAAGTGTGCATATATTTTCTCGAGTGGCTGAGGGACGAGAGAGTCTTCGAGAGCCCCGAGGCTCTGAGAGAGCAGGTATATCTTGACAGAGAAAAAGCTAAGGATATAGTGAGGAATATAAAATGGCAGGAAATTGGACTAAGCTGACCGTATCGGGCAGGCTCTGCGACCTTGACACCATCGTTGCGGTGATGAGTATGCTCGACAACGGACTTATGATAGAGGATTACAGCGACTTTTCGCTTAATGGAATGTACGGCGAGCTTGTGGACGAGAGCATACTCAACGCAGACCGCGACGCAGTCAGGGTATCTCTTTTCGTCCCCGAGGAGAAAAACCTCTCCGAGTACCGTGAATTTATAGAAACCAGGCTCGAGGCGCTGGGTGTTGTAGCAGCTATTGAGTGCGAGGGAATGAATGAGGAGGACTGGGCTGAGAGCTGGAAGCAGTACTACAAGCCTGTGAGGCTCGGTAGAGTCACGGTTGTGCCCGCGTGGGAGGAGTATGCCGCCGCCGATGGTGAGGTTATTATCAGAATGGATCCCGGAATGGCCTTCGGCACGGGCACGCACGAGACCACGAGGCTGGTTATGCGGATAATGCAGGACGAGATAAAGGGAGGCGAGCGGGTGCTGGACGTTGGCACGGGCTCAGGCATACTCTCAATCTGCGCCTCGAAGCTCGGTGCGCTCTCCTGCCACGCCTACGACATAGACCCCGTAGCTGTCAAGGTAGCGAGAGAAAACGCCGAGCGCGACGGCTGTGACAATATCACCGTCGGCGTATCCGACCTGCTACACGGGGTTGACCTATCGGGAGGAAAATTCGACTTCTGCGTGGCTAACATAGTCGCGGATATAATCATCAGAATGCTGCCCGACGTTTCGGACTACCTCACCCCCCATGCGCCAATTATCCTCTCGGGAATTATAGCCGACAGGCGCGATGAGGTCTGCCTTGCCGCAGAAAGATACGGATACGCCGTCGTCCGCGAGGAGAGAGAAAACGATTGGTGCGGTATCCTCATCAGAAGAAAGGTATAAGAATATGCCAAGATTTTTCATTTCGCCGAAGGACTTGTCAGAGGGCGTTGCCAGAATTTCGGGCGATGACGCGCGCCATATAGCCCGCTCGCTGAGAATGGCTGTCGGCGACAGAATCACGGTCTGCGACGGCACGGGTATGGAGTACGACTGCTCCTTATCCTATATCCGCGACGAGGAATGCCTCGCCACCGTTAAGAGCTCTGTCGAGAGCTCCCGCGAGCCCGAGAGAAAAATAACGCTCTATATGGCGTACCCCAAGGGCGACAAGCTGGAAATTGTGACTCAGAAGGCGGTGGAGCTTGGAGCCTCGGTGATAGTTCCCTTCGAGAGCGAGAGGTGTATCAAGCGTCCTGCCGCCGACAGGCAGGAAAAGCAGACTGCGAGGCTGTCAAGAATTGCCGCTGAGGCGGCAAAGCAGTGCGGCAGAGCCCTGCTCCCAACCGTCGAGGCCCCCATATCCTTCCCCGAGCTTGTGCGAAGGGTGGCGGGCAGCGGCGAGGATTCTCTCACCCTATTCTGCTATGAGGGCGAGCGCACGCTCAGTCTGAAGGCGGCTCTTGAGGGAGCGGAGAACCCAAAAAGCATCTCGGTTATAGTCGGCTCTGAGGGCGGCTTTTCTCCTGTGGAGGCGGAAAAAATCATCTCCGCCGGCGCGCTGTCGGTAAGCCTTGGAAAAAGGATTCTTCGCTGTGAAACAGCGCCCGACTACGTCCTGTCCGCGATTTCATACTTCTTCGAGCTGTAATTCACAAGGGGCTCATACTCCGAGGCCTTCAAGCCCCACCATAAGCCCGGGCGGCTTATAGCCACTATTCCCACCCGCAAGGCGAGCCTTCGTCGCGGGTGGCTTTAATTTCAAGTGCGACTCACAACGCACCTCGCCGCAGAGCCCGGGCGTCAACACAGCTCACCTCTCCACACCCCGACCCGTATATCTCCCATTTCCACGCCACCTCTCCACGCCCCGCGGCTCTCCATTTTTCCACGCCATGCTGCGCCCGCACTCACGCCGCGCCCCAAGCCTCTCTCCCCCGAGGCGAATGAAAAACAATCGGCTCGCCAAAAGGCAAAGAGACGCCAATCCCGTCGAAAATTCCCGAGCGAAAATTCACCGGGCGGAGCGCGTACTGCACAGGCAACTGACATTTTCTGCCAGATCACAACGGATTTATGGTGAAAAATTGCTCAAATGTGAATATTAACAAACATATTGTGACTTTTTTGTATATTTAGTAATATTTTTTTCAAAATACTATTGAAATTTTCGAAGAAATGAGTTAAAATATAGTACAGTTAGACAAACCCGCTGTGCCCGTCAGACGACAGACACGGCGTCGATTCTGCTTTTCGGGACCCCTAGGAGCAAGCTTCCCCGCCGTCCTGCAACAATCGACCCCCGGGTGTTTTTTCTGCCCATCCGCGAAGGCGGCACCCGAAATTCCAACGGGCAACGAAAGGATTTTTTGATATGTCAAACCGCTTGTTTCAGACAGTTATTCATCAGATGAAGGAGGTCGTCGGCAGAACGGTCGGCGTTATCGACGAGAACGGCATCGTAGTAGCCTGCAGTGAACTTGGCAGAATCGGCGAGTCGAAGCAGAGAATCCGCGAGGAGCTCTCCTATTCTCAGGACAGCGTAGCTCTCGATGGATTTACATACAGATTTCTCGGCGCGCAGAACAAGAGCGGCTGTATAGTTTTCGTTCAGGGCACCGACAAGGAATCTGACAAGACCGCGCAGATGCTCGCTGTCACCCTCGGAAGCATCAAGAGCCTGTACGACGAGAAGTATGACAAGGGCTCGTTCATCAAGAACATTATCCTTGACAACATTCTCCCCAACGATATCTATATCAAGTCTAACGAGCTCCACTTCAACAACGACGTATCGAGAGTTGTCATCGTCGTCAAGTTCCAGGGCGCGACCGAGCAGCCCCCCTATGACATAATTCAGAGCCTCGTTCCCGATAAAACCAAGGACTACGTTATCAATATCTCTGAGCAGGACATAGTAATAGTCAAGGAGGTTGCGGAAAACGCTACCACCGAGCAGCTCGAGCGCGACGCGGCGGCTCTTATCCGCTCCGCGAGCCAGGAATACAAGGCGAAGCTCCTCGTCGGTATCTCCTCCGTGGTCGAAAAGCTCAAGGACCTCGCCAGAGCCTACAAGGAGGCGAGAATCGCCCTCGAGGTAGGAAAGGTGTTCGACATCGAACGCCCCGTTATGTCCTACGAGAATCTCGGAATAGGCAGACTCATATATCAGCTTCCCACCACCCTGTGCGAGATATTTCTCCAGGAGGTGTTCAAGAAGGGCTCTCTTGAGTCGCTTGACAGAGAAACTCTGATGACCGTTCAGGCGTTCTTTGAGAATAACCTCAACGTTTCCGAGACCTCAAGAAAGCTGTTCGTACACAGAAACACGCTCGTCTACCGTCTTGAAAAAATCAAAAAGCTCACAGGTCTCGACCTGCGTGAGTTCGACCACGCAGTTACCTTCAAGGTAGCGCTGATGGTCAAGAAGTACCTCACCAGCAAGCCCACCAAGTTTTAATTCACCCTTGATTATTCCAAGCCCTGCGAGAAATCGCAGGGTAAACTGTTGTTACTGTACCCGAGGAGTACAAAAAGTAATTTTTATTAGGAGAAAATAATATATGAATAACAGAGCTGATAAGCGCACGGCAGCGCGCGTAGTTGCCCTCGTTTTCATTCTCTCACTCATTATAGGAGCGCTTTTCGCTCTGACCTCCTGCAAGCCCACGGTTCCAAAGGAAGAGATTCTCGCCTCTATCGAGGCAGGACAGAAGACGGGCAATAAGCTCTCCGAGTGTATCGCGCAGTACGGCGTCAACGTCAGCAAGCACAAGCTTAGCAGCGCCGAGAGCATCTACAAGCAGTACTACTACAAGACGCTTCCCGCCGCCAGCGAGCTGGCTCACAGTGCTATGCTTATCTTCGCAGAAAAATATATCGACACGGTTGACCTTTCCAATAAAACCGCGGTTACCGACGCTATTCTCAACAGCTACGTCGAGGCGATAGGCGACCCCTACTCCAACTACTTCACCAAGGAGCAGTACAAGGAGTATGTAGGCAGCCTCTCGGGCGACGAGAACAAGGTCGGCATCGGAGTTATGATAGAGGCGAATTATCAGAACGTCACCTTGAAGGTTACCTCGGTGCTTCCCGGCTCTTCCGCAGAGGCGGCAGGAGTCAAGAAGGGCGACTATATCATAGGCGTTGACGGAAAATATATCGAGGACGAGGGCATCGACGGTCTGTACTCTCTCATCTCGGGCGATATAGGCACTGAGGTTAAAATCCACGTCCGCCGAGGCGGCGAGGAGCTCGTTCTCACAGCGATAAGAATAGAAATCTCCGACGTCACCGTAGTCTACGAGATGATGGAGAACAAGCTCGCCTATATTCAGGTAATTCAGTTCAAGGAAACCACCACCGAGCAGTTCAGAAAGGCGGTTGACGACGCTATCGCTGACGGAGCTGTCGGTATAGTTTTCGATATGAGAGATAACCCCGGCGGACTTCTTGACAGCGTCGTGGCTATGATAGACTATATCGTTCCCGACGGAAAGAGAATAGCCTCCTACACCATCGCCAAGAATCCTCCCACCATATACACCTCCAAGGACGGCCACTCGGTTGACCTGCCCATCACCGTGCTCTGCAACGGCGGCACAGCCTCGGCTGGCGAGCTTTTCACCGCGGCTATGCGCGACTACGGCAAGGACGGAACGCTCGACGTCAGGATTATCGGCGAGAACACCTATAAGAAGGGCGTTATGCAGTCCCCGATCGAGATGTACGACGGCACGGCTATCAAGCTGACTGTCGCCTTCTACAATCCCCCCTGTGATATTAACTATGACGGCGTGGGCGTTATCCCCGACGTTGAGGTCCCCACACCCGAGACCGATGAGGTCGATACCCAGCTCGAAAGAGCTATAACCGAGCTTCTCTCGCTCATAGAGCAGAAGAGCACGAGCCAGGAATAAAATTTATTTAGTATTGGAGAAAGAAAAAATGGAAAAGAAGAAATATACCCCCGCCGGCTTCAAGGCGCTTCAGGATGAGCTCGACTATCTTGTCAACGTCAGACAGGAGGAGAACAAGAAGGAGATTTCCACCGCTCGCTCCTTCGGCGACCTTTCCGAGAACAGCGAGTACGATGCGGCGAAGCAGGAGCAGGCGATTATCGCGGCGAGAATCCTCGAGCTGCGCGACCTTATCGACAACGCGGAGATTATCGACGAGAGCGAGATTGACGAGAGCCGCGTCAGCGTTGGCTCTATCGTAGTGCTCTATAACGTGGAGCGCGGCAGAGAATTCACCTATCATATCGTTGGCTCCTACGAAACCGACCCCGCCAACGGCAAGATTTCCGACTCCTCTCCCATAGGCGCGGCGCTTCTCGGAGCTAAGGCAGGCGACGAGGTTGTCGTCGAGGGCGTCAAGGTACAGCACCTCCAGATAAAGAGCGTTTCCAGAGCAAAGGAAGGATAAAATGGACAACAGAGAGATAAATTCAACTAACGAGCTGGTAGTCAGGAGAGAAAAGCTCGCGGCGCTCAAGGCGGCGGGCAACGACCCCTTCGAGATAACCAAGTATGAGGTAACTCACACCGCTCCCGAGGCTCTGAGAGAGTTCACAGAAAGAGAGTCCGAGCTTGCCGAGGGCGAGTGCATCACAGTCAGGGTCGCCGGCAGAATGGTCGGAAAGCGAGTTATGGGCAAGGCGTCCTTCGCTCACCTGCTCGACGGAGAGGGCAGAATTCAGCTCTATATCTCCCGCGACGGTGTCGGCGAGGAGGTCTACGCAGGCTTCAAGAAGTGGGACGTCGGTGACATTATCGGCGTTGAGGGTCACCTTTTCCGCACCCGCACGGGCGAGATTTCGGTGCACGCCACCTCTATAACCCTGCTTGCCAAGTCGCTTCTCCCCCTGCCCGAGAAGTTCCACGGTCTTACCAACCTCGAGCAGAGATACAGACAGAGATACGTCGACCTTATAGTTAATCCCGAGGTCAAGGACACCTTCGTTAAGCGCTCCCGTATCCTCTCGCTTATCCGCAGCTATCTTGACTCCAAGGGCTTCCTTGAGGTTGACACACCCATACTCGTGCCCCTCGAGATAGGCGCGAGCGCCAGACCCTTCATCACCCACCACAACACGCTGGATATGGATATGTATCTGCGTATCGAAACCGAGCTGTATCTGAAAAGACTTATCGTCGGCGGTATGCACAAGGTCTACGAGGTGGGCAGAATATTCAGAAACGAGGGTATGGACCCCAAGCACAACCCCGAATTCACCACCATCGAGCTCTATCAGGCATTCACCGACTACTACGGAATGATGGACCTTGTCGAGGAGCTGTACAAGATGCTCGCCACCGAGGTCTGCGGCAGCACCACCATAACCTACCAGGGCAACGAGATAGATATGGCTCACTGGGAGCGTATGACTATGGTCGAGGCTGTGAAGAAGTATTCCGGCGTTGACTACAACGACTGGGCAACCGACGAGGACGCCAGAGCCGACGCGAAAAGACTGCACGTTGAGGTTCCCGAGAACGCCACCCGCGGCAACGTGCTCGTAGAGCTGTTCGACGCTTTCGTTGAGGACAAGCTTATACAGCCCACCTTCATCTACGATTACCCCGTCGAGAACAGCCCGCTCGCCAAGAGAAAGCCCGAAAATCCTCTTTTCACCGAGAGATTTGAGTATTTCATCAACTGCACCGAGTTTGGAAACGCATTTTCCGAGCTCAACGACCCCATCGACCAGAAGGAGCGCTTCGAGCGTCAGGTCGAGGCGAAGAAGAAGGACGAGCCCGAGTGTAACGCAGAGGTTGACTACGACTACGTCACTGCCCTCGAGTACGGTCTGCCCCCCACAGGCGGACTTGGCTTCGGCGTCGACAGACTCGTTATGCTGCTCACCGACTCCGCGTCAATCCGCGACGTGCTTCTCTTCCCCACAATGAAGCCTGAAGCCTAATCACAAGGCTGAAACTCCTTAATTTTGCGGGGTTTTTAGGGAAACTCGGTTGTAAAATTGTACGCCATTACACCAATTTTACGCCAATTTGTGCAGAGTAACACTCTTTGCACACGGAATGTACTAAGAATACACAATTTAAGAGCTATGAATTACGCATAATTTGCGCCGTTCATAGCTCTTTTTGTTTTGTAAAAGAAAGGAGAAAATTTATGAAACACAATATTTATGAAATACCGAAAGTACACCCCTTCATTAAAACGCTTGAAAAGGTTAAGACACTGCGAGATAATCTCGACGAGCACATTGAGATATCGAGTCAGCTTTGGGAGGACGGCAAGGCGAGTGAAGCTTATTATTACTCCGCTGAAATCTACCACGAGTGTCAGAAAATACTTGTCAATGCCGCCTCGCTTATGTCCTGTACAGGAAACACAAACGCCCTAAGCGATGTTGGAAAGCTTATCAAATCCGCAGTTCTCGTAGAGGTTGGATATACCAAAGAGGGTTGGTTTTGCGTGCGTTTTCCCGCGCTGCTGCCGAAGAAAGAAAAAGGCTCTACCGACTACGTGAGAGATATGCTCTACACAGTGCTAAGCGACTTTTTTAGGCAGCATCCTACCATCAGATACGGGAAGTGTATGATAGCTTATCGCCATGTGTATGACCGAGATTATCCCGAGCGTCATTGGAGAGACCACGACAACGTGGATATCAATATGGCTACGGATACCGTTGCGCTTTTCGTAATGAAGGATGATAGCCCGCACTACTGCGAACATCACTATTGCAGCGTGGCAGGGAACGAGAATCGCACCGAGATTTACGTTGTACCCATAGAGGATATAAACGCTTGGAATATCGCGCGACAGCACTATCCCGACGAGGGCGTGACGCTTTTCGAAAACCCGAAAACGCCCTTATAGCAAGGTGCAAAAACCGCGATTTCTGGTGTAAAAATTATTACACCTCGCGGAAAACCGAAAAAGCCTTGAAAACACTGCACTTTTCAGGCTTTTAAGCAAAAGAAATCCGACATTGAGTGCAGTCATTATGTCGGATTTTCCACAATTCTATTTTATTAAGGAGGATACACTATATGAAGATTCTAAAACCCGGCAGTCAATTACATAGACTCATTTCTTTGCTTTCCGTGTGCGGTGAATTTCCCGTAAAATGTCTGGATTTACTCGGAAACAAACGCCTATACAGAAGAGTTGTAAGCGAATGTACAGTTCCCGTTACCGTTCAAAACCCAACCACGAAAGAAAACATATCGCTCCCTAAAATCTTCATACTCACCGGCAAAGGACGGATGAAGTCAATCCGGTTATACAAGGGCGCGCGCCCCATACTCACTTGGATTGGCGAGGGCGAGTATTACGATTCAATCTGCTACGGATATAATATGCCGATGACCACTGCTCACATCGACCGTAACCATAGAGTTGCCGAAACTCTCGCTGCTTTTATGGATGCCGGATTCTATTACCTTCCCCATACGCTCCCCAGACTCAAATCAGAGGGAATCAACCGAATCATAACGACGCAACCGCTTGCCTATCCCTCTCGTATGTTAAAGCTTACGGACAACGGTGAGGTAAACAAAACCGGCTTTTCCCGCATAACCGGGGCAGTCTTCGCCGGAGGCGATTGCTACGCGGTTTACAATACTCGAAACGCGGTTATGAAATGGTCGGGCGAGGGAGAAATGAAAATGAAGGTAAATATCAACTTGTTATCCATCGTCAATTCCGGCGTAGATCACGTCCGTCTGCCGATGCTCTTTTTCGGAGCATCGCAAGAAGTCGCTTTTCGATCAATGCTTGCGATGAGGAAAGCCACCAATGCCAGATCGCGTTTTGATATGTTCTACCCGCGGATTCATTTCATACCCCTAAATCAGTATGGAGCAAAATTTCTAAAATTCATCTCAATACCCGGATGGCGGGAGCATTTGCTTGAGTTGCTATTTGGTGAGGATCAAATAGCAAAACTTACAAGCTTTGAATACGACGCAAAAATCAATGGCACCTACATTCTTTCCCATCTTGACTCCGACCTTTGCCGTTTGAATCGCTTCCGCGAGGCAATAATTGACGATCCAAACGACAAATATGAGGCTCTTTGTTTCGAGTGGCAATACGATTTCGTCAAGAAATTCCTCGGTGATCTCGCCAAGGTAACGGTTATCAGCTTTGATGAAGTTGACAAAGAAATGTCCGAGTATTACAAGCAATATCTGATTAAATAACCACCCCTCCCCTGCCGTCAGACTCATTTTGAAAATAAGGATAAGTACCACATTCGGACCCAAGTCAAAGTGAGTCTGATATATCGGGCATTCGACGTTGCTCCGAGCAGTATTAAAATGGCGTGAGCCTTATTTATTCAACAATACTATCAAACACATTATGGGGTACAATAATATAAGAGAAATTAGATATTATGAAAACAAGAGAACTCCTCACAGAATGTTTATATACCTATGAAAAGGACCGAGTGAAATCACGCACCTATTCAAGATATGAGGGACTAATAACGCTTCATATCCTTCCCGAGCTTGGAGAGATTGAAATTACCGAGCTTTGCAGAAGACAGATACAGGATTTTCTCACCCGAAAGAAAAAGGATGGCAACAGGAAGCAGGATGGAGCCTCCCTCTCGTCAGCAAGCACAAATCTTATGCTTACCGTTCTTAATCTGGCATTTGAGTATGCTTGCGATATTGATATCTTAGAGGAAAATCCATGCACCCGACTCAAGCGCTCGCCCGAGGATACGAAAT
>JAFTST010000053.1 GCA_017467165.1 Clostridia bacterium
CCGGCTCCATTTTTTATTGAAAGCCTGTGGAGTCGCCGAGTGTGTAACCCACGGGCCTTTTCTTCCAAATCATGTACGACTTGCGTCGCACGATTCGTAATTTGACGCGGAGCGTCAATGTTGCAATAGGCTGATTAGTGCAAGAACAGGTCGGGGGCACAAGCCCACCGGCTCCATTTTTTATTTCCAAGGTCTGTGGTATCGCCGAGTGTGTAACCCACGGGCCTTTTCTTCCGAATCATGTACGACTTACGTCGCACGATTCGTAATTTGACGCGGAGCGTCAATGTTGCAATAGGCCGATTAGTGCAAGAACAGGTCGGGGGCACAAGCCCACCGGCTCCATTTTTTATTGAAAGCCTGTGGAGTCACCGAGTGTGTAACCCACGGGCATTTTTCGTTTTCGCCGAAAACATATCGAGCCGAAGGCATATCGAATTGCCGCAGGCAATATATAGAAAATCCCGACAGGGATTTATCTCGACCAGCGCCTTCTTTTAAGGCACTCTTATTGTATCATAAGAGAATGAGAAAAGCAAGAAAATTATTCCTCCCAGCCGAGTGAGCGCTCGACTGCCTTGTTCCAGCGGTTGAGGCGCTTATTTCTCCATTCCTCGTCCTTCGTGGGAAGGAAGCGGGCGTCGTTGGTGTCCTTTTCTGCTATTTCGTCGAGCGAGGAGTATATGCCCAGCGAAAGACCGCACAGATACGCCGCGCCTAGCGCTGTTGTTTCGACACATTCAGGCCTTTCAAGAGGTATGCCGAGTATATCCGACTGGAAGGCGAGGAGCAGATTGTTGGCGCTTGCTCCGCCGTCAACTCTCAGTCTGGAAACCTCGAGCCCCGAGCTCTTTTCCATCAGGCGCATAACGTCGGCTGTCTGATAAGCCATCGACTCGAGAGTCGCTCTGATAATATGGTTTTTCGTAGTCGCCCTGCTGATGCCGATTATAGTACCTCTTGCATAAGCGTCCCAATAGGGCGCGCCAAGTCCCGAAAACGCAGGCACAACAATAACTCCGCCCGAGTCCTCTACCTTTGAGGCGTAGTACTCGCTGTCAAGCGACGACTCTATTATTTTAAGTCCGTCGCGAAGCCATTGAATAGCCGCGCCGCAGGTGAAAACAGAGCCCTCAAGAGCATAGGCGGTTTTGTCGCCTATCGTCCAGGCGACGGTGGTTACAAGTCCGTTTTCATCGGTGACGGGGGTGTCACCCGTGTTCATCAGCATGAACGCTCCCGTGCCGTAGGTGTTCTTGACGTCGCCCGCAGAATAGCACCTCTGTCCGAAAAGGGCTGCCTGCTGGTCGCCCGCGACGCCGCCGATAGCAAGCTCCGCTCCGAGTATTCCCGGGTCGGTGTAGCCGAAAATTGACGACGAGGGCTTAACCTCGGGGAGCATAGAGCGGGGAATAGAGAAGAGCTCCAGCAGCTCATCGTCCCAATCGAGTGTATGTATATTGAAGAGCATCGTTCTTGATGCGTTTGAGGTATCTGTGGCGTGCACTCTGCCGCCCGTCAGCTTGAATATAAGCCAGCTGTCAATAGTGCCGAAGGCAAGCTCGCCTCTCTCGGCTCTTTCTCTCGCTCCGGGGACGTTCTCGAGAATCCAATACAGCTTTGTAGCAGAGAAGTAGGGGTCTATAAGAAGTCCGGTTTTCTCCCTGATCATCTCGCCAAGCCCGCGCTCCTTCAGCGAGTCGCACAGCTCCGCAGTCCTTCTGCACTGCCAGACGATAGCGTTATATACGGGTATGCCCGTTTTCTTGTCCCAGACAACCGTCGTTTCTCTCTGGTTGGTTATGCCGATGCCAGCAACGCTCGACCAGCTCTCGCCAATCTTGAGCAGCGCCTCGGTGGCTACTGCAATCTGCGAGGACCAGATGACGAGCGGGTCGTGCTCAACCCAGCTCTCGCGCGGGAATATCTGTGCAAATTCCTTCTGCGCCATACTGACGATTCTGCCCGAGGTGTCGAACAGGATACAGCGCGAGGTGGTAGTGCCCTGGTCGAAGGACATAATATATTTTTTCATTTTTCATCCTCTTAAATATAATTCATTTTGGTGGGGAAATTTTAGTCTAATCTACCACAAGGGAAGAAGAATATTTAGCTCTTTTGAATAAAAGAAAGCCTCGGGGCATAGCTACCCCGAGGCTTTTCCTACTGGATTTCAACAGTAACGCGCTTACCGCACGTATTAGCGGCTGCCTTCATTACCTGGCGTATAGCCTTTGCTATCCTGCCGTGACGACCGATAACCATACCGGTGTCGCTTTCAGCAACGGTTAGCACAAGCTCCACGTTGTCTCCGTCAACGTTCTCGACAACGTTAACCGCCTCGGGATTGTCAACAATGGCACACGCGATGTTTTTTAATACCTGTGCAAGCTCCATCTTTAAATCCTTCCTCGTCGGATTTACTTAATGATGTCTGCTTTTTTGAGAATGGATCTTACGGTCTCGGTGGGCTGAGCTCCGTTAGCAATCCACTTTGCAGCCTTCTCGGCGTCGATCTTGATTTCTACGGGATCGGTGAGAGGGTTGTAGTAGCCAATCTCGTCGATGAACTTACCGTCGCGGGGAGATCTCTCGTCTGCAACGATAACGCGGTAGAAGGGCTTCTTCTTAGCGCCGAGTCTTTTAAGTCTGATTTTAACTGCCATTTTTTGTTTCCTCCAAAATGATTATTTATTTATTTTTTAAATTGAAACCTTATCAGAACGGGAATTTCATTCCGCGCTTGCGGCGTCCGCCGCCTGTGAATTGCTTCATCAGCTTTTTCATCTGGTCGAACTGCTTGAGAAGCTTGTTGACGTCCTCAACGGTCGTGCCCGAGCCCTGCGCTATGCGCCTTCTGCGAGAGCCGTTGATAATATCGGGGTAGGTGCGCTCCTTCCTTGTCATAGAAAGAATGATTGCCTCAATCTTCACCATCTGTCCCTCGTCGACCTGCGCGTTTTTGAGCGCTCCCGTATTTGCTCCGGGGAGCATAGCGAGAATTGAGTCGAGATTGCCCATTTTCTTGAGCTGACGGAGCTGGTCGAGGAAGTCCTCGAGTGTGAAGGTCTGCTCGCGCATCTTTTTCTCGAGCTCCTCGGCGTTTTTCTGGTCGTACGCCTCCTCCGCCTTCTCAATAAGCGAGAGAATGTCGCCCATACCGAGTATTCTCGATGCCATACGGTCGGGGTAGAAGAGCTCAAGAGCGTCAAGCTTCTCGCCCGTGCCGACGAATTTAATAGGCTTGCCTGTGATATACTTGACCGACAGAGCGGCGCCGCCTCGCGTATCGCCGTCCATCTTGGTGAGAACGACACCCGTTATGTCGAGTAGCTCGTTGAAGGTCTTAGCCACGTTGACCGCGTCCTGACCGAGCATCGCGTCGACTACGAGCAGTATCTCGTGAGGATTAACGGCGCTCTTGATATTGACAAGCTCCGCCATAAGCTCCTCGTCAACGTGCAGTCGTCCTGCCGTATCAATAAGTACCA
>JAFTST010000007.1 GCA_017467165.1 Clostridia bacterium
ACGACGCTGCGGGCGCAGGCTACACCTTCAAGGGTGTCAGATTTGACCTTGACGACGGCGCTTCCGTTTCTGCGGACCAGTCGGTTCTTCTTGACAATATCTCCTGCCGCGTCTACGATGCAGCGGATAACGGAGTATGGGCTAAATCCGGATATATCTCCGGTTGGGCTGGCGATATTAACCAGATGAGAGAACCCGCTAATATTCCTGCGTTTGCTAGCGTTGACGGCGCGACCGTTCATTCCGTAGCGGCTCTTCAGGAGGCTCTCTCCGGCGGTTATACAACCAAGAACGTTGAGATTCTTCGCTATTTCCGCACAGCTATCACCGTAGCTACGCCCGCGACTATCGTAACTCATAACCTTGGCGTTACTATTAACGCTGCTGAGGGCTATGAAGCTTCCGACGACGGAAAAGGAACCATTACCGTTAAGCTCGGTGAAGGTGAAGGAACAGTCACAGTATATGTAGGCGACGAGAAGATCATCGAGGTTACACTCTCCTTTGGTACCGATCTTGCTGAGTACCTGAAGGCTAACAACGCATACCTTGCTAACGCGCAGGTTATCGCTTCCGACAGCGGTAAGGTTTATAAGAATGCTACCTGGGACGTTACTCCCACTACGGTTGGCGCTGAGGAAATGGTATTTAACGTTACCGCTACCGAGGCTACCGAGGACGTACTCTTCTTCACTCCTGCCGGAGCGGTATCCGATCCCGGAAGCGTTGAGTCTGCTCTTTCCGCATACTATGACGTTGATATGGTCTTCAATGCAGACTACGAGCTGACCTCCACAGGCTTCAACCTCAGGAACAACAAGAATATTTACCTTGCAGGACATACTCTTTCGTTCCCCGCAGGCGCGACCTCGGATCATCACTTCGTGGTTTCCGGTGACGCTGGTCACGTTACCTTCATCGGCGGTAGAATTGAGGATAAGGTTCATACCGATACCTACTCTATCTTCTACTTCTACAACAATCCTACCGACGGCGAGGTTAAGTTTGTAGATACTGAGGTATTCACCGTTGCGCGTATCGCCTGTATCAGAAACGGCGGAACCATCACCCTCGAGAACAGCAGCATTAACGTGCTCGAGCACTACCGCGGATCCGCATTCGAGATTGACGAGGGCTCGGCTGAAAACAAGTGCGTGGTTAATCTCATTAATTCTACCGTGAGATACAATCACTCCCTCACAGGTAACGCGAGAAGCTTCGTCAATATCAACGGCACCGCCGTTGCTCACGAGCTGAACATCTCGGGCTGTGACATCTCGATGGACTTCACCTCCGCGCTTATCACCGCGACTAACCCCGCGGCTAAGATTACTATCGACAACACTCAGCTTAACGTCATGAACCTTCTCTCCTCTGACACCACAACTCCCGTTGTATTCGGTGAGAACGTAGTTTCCGCAGTTTCTCTTACCGATGTCGGAACCTTTGGCGATGGCGTTGTTGAGGTTAAGAGCGGTGTTCCCGGTCTTCCTTACGCTTATACCGCTGAGTATGCTACTGTTAACTGGTCTAACGGCGAGCAGGAGAAATGGGCAGCAGGCACGTATCCTGTAAATCCCTTCTGCCAGACAGACGGCATCACCAAGGTTGAGGCAGGTCAGACCTACACCTTTGAGGCTGAGGACGTTGAGCTTGGTCTGAAGGCAAACGTTACTCTTAACACCAACCTTGTATTCAACCTCTACATTCCTACCACCTGCGAGATTAACAGCGTTGTTATCGGCGGCGTTGAGTACTCTGTAGCAAACGCTCCCATCGTATCCGCAAAGTACGTTGAGTGCTATCACTTCGAGTACGAGCTTGCTCCCTACCGCGCTGCTGCACACTTCTCTATGGTAGTTACTCTCGCTGACGGCACCACCGTTGGTCGCGATATCTCCTTCGTTGAGTATGCAGAACTCGTTCTTGAGGCTTATGCAAGCGATACCAAGTCAACCAATCTCGTTAAGGCTATCCTTAACTATATCGCAGTTGCTCAGGAGTCTATGGGCGTTTATAACGACGGCTACGAGGCTACCAGAGACTTCGAGGATCCCGCAGCTACCGAGGTTACCGGCGCGGTTAATAACGTTGGTGCGCTTAGCTCCTACATCACCTCCTCGGCTCTTGACCTGAGCGCAGCTCCCAAGTGGGTATTCAAGCTCGCAGAGGGTGTTACCGGCGAGGATATCACCTTCGCCGTTGGCGGAACCGAGTATACTGCTGTCGTTGTTGGAAATACTCTCGTTCTTGAGCTTCCCGCATACGATATGCTCGATACTATCACCATCACTGCAGGCGAAGCAGAAGGCGAGTATAACTTCGCTGCTTACTACGCTGAACTTAAGACTCTTGCAGACGGATTTACTACCGACTGGAATAACAGAGCCGCAGGCAACAACGCAGGCGCAGAGGCAACGTTCTATCTGAACCTGCTCGATGCATTCCACACCTACGCGCAGGCAGCTGCTGCGTATAAGGGTTAATGAAAAGGAGGTAAATAGATATGAAAATGAATAGCTATGAAGCTCCTGAACTCGAGGTAGTTATCCTCGATACCATTGACACCATTACCGTTTCCCAAGGAGATACTCCTACGGTTGATTGGTAATATTTCTTCACCCTTCGGTGAAGGCAAAACGGGGAGAGGCGCCCAAAGCGCCTCTCCTTTTTCTATGCTATGCCGCAAAACGCATATGCTTTTGGCTCGGGAGCTCTAGTGAAAAATGAATGAAAACAGGGCTGGTTTCGGCTCTGTTTTCTATTTGTAAACTTTTTATATATCATTGACTTTTTTTTGGTAAGGTGTTACAATATTCATTGATAAATATTCACTCAGGAAGGACCAAAATGATAGGAATACTGTTAAAGAGCGTCCGTGAGTTCAAAAAGCCGTCAATTCTGACGCCCATACTCGTTTTCTTCGAGGTAATTATGGAATGTACCATTCCTATGGTAATTGCCGAGCTGGTTGAAAAGTATGAGGAAAGCTCGGATATATCGGTTATACTCACATACGGCGCTATCGTCGCCGCCTTGGCGCTGTTATCACTGACCTTTGGCGCGCTCGCGGGACTTAACTGCGCGACAGCCTCGGTTGGATTTGCCAAAAATCTCAGAAAGGACCTCTACTACAAGGTACAGGACTTTTCCTTTGAGAATATAGACAAGTTTTCCACCTCGTCGCTCGTTACCAGAATGACGACCGACGTCTCCAACGTGCAGATGTCTTATATGATGATTATAAGAACTGCGATCCGAGCCCCCTTTATGTTCATTTTCGCTATCGTTATGGCGTTCGTTATGGGCGGCAGAATGGCTTGGATATTCATCTGCGTTATCCCGATTCTCGGCGGAACGCTTGTATTCGTTGCTAGCCGCGCTATGCCCCTTTTCAGAAAGGTTTTCAAGAAGTACGATAAGCTCAACGAGTCGGTACAGGAAAACGTCAAGGGTATGCGCGTGGTCAAATCCTTCGTCAGAGAGGAGTACGAAACCGAGAGATTCGGCTACGCCTCCGAGGACGTCAGACGCGACTTCACCAAGGCGGAGCGTATTCTCGCTCTCAACGGCCCTATAATGCAGCTCTGTCTTAATATCGTTATGATATTCGTGCTCTCCTTCGGCTCTTATACCTCGATAAGCTCCGCGGGCTCGCTGCTCGGCATCGGACAGATGTCGGCGCTTCTCACCTACGGATTTATGATTCTGTCAAGCCTTATGATGCTGTCGATGATATTCGTTATGCTGACTATGTCGGCTGAGTCTGCGCGCAGAATTGTCGAGGTGCTCAGAGAGGAGTCCACGATTAAAAATCCCGAGAACCCCATACTCGAGGTTAAGGACGGCTCTATTGACTTTTCGTCTGTCAGCTTCAAGTATTCGAAAACCGCGGACAGATACGCTCTGTCGGATATTGACCTTCATATCGCCTCGGGCGAAACTATTGGAATTATCGGCGGCACCGGCTCGTCGAAGAGCACGCTCATCCAGCTTATCTCGCGTCTGTACGACGTTACGGAGGGCTCTGTATCGGTCGGCGGCGTGGACGTCAGGGACTACGACCTTGACACGCTCAGAAATAACGTGGCGGTCGTTCTTCAGAAGAACGTTCTCTTCTCGGGAAGCATCAAGGAAAATCTCAGGTGGGGTAACGAAAACGCCACCGACGAGGAGATGCGCGAGGCGGCAAGGCTCGCCTGTGCCGATGAGTTCATAGAGAGCTTCCCCGACGGGTACGACACCTACATAGAGCAGGGCGGAGCGAACGTTTCGGGCGGACAGAAGCAGAGGCTCTGTATCGCCAGAGCCCTTCTGAAAAAGCCCAAGGTGCTCATTCTCGACGATTCCACGAGCGCGGTCGATACACGCACCGACGCTCATATCCGCGCGGCAATGCGCGAGTATATCCCCGAAACCACCAAGTTGATTATCGCTCAGCGTATAGCCTCGGTTGAGGACGCCGACCGCATAGTCGTGCTTGACGGCGGCAGGATTATCGCCCTCGGAAATCACGAGGAGCTTCTTGGTAGCTGTGATGTCTACCGCGAGATATACGTCTCACAGATGAAGGGAGGCGATGACAATGGCTAAGCAGTACAACGGACCCGTGCGCCCGAGGGCGAAGAAGGGAACCTTCGCGCGCGTTATCAGGACGGTGTTCTCCTTCTATCCCGTGCTTCTGCCACTGACGCTCGCCTGTATCGTGTTCACCGCGATAGTAAGCTCGATGCCATCTCTGTTTATGCAGAAGGTCCTCGCGGCAGTTGAGGGCGGTGTCAAGATGGCAGAAACCGCAGGAGGAGCCGCAGCCTGGGAGCACTACAAGGGCGACGTTATCCCCGTGGTTATCCTTCTCGGCTGTATCTACCTCGTTTCTCTGACGTCTGCCTTCGTGTACAATCAGCTTATGGCTGTAATCACGCAGGGAACGCTCAAAAAGCTGCGTGACAGGATGTTTTCGCGTATGCAGGAGCTCCCCGTCAAGTATTTTGACACGCACAACCACGGCGATATAATGAGCTATTACACCAACGATATCGACACACTGCGCCAACTCGTGTCACAGTCGATGCCACAGCTTCTTATATCGGGTATCACCCTTACCGTTCTTATATGTATAATGCTCTACTTCTCGGTGTGGATGACTCTCGTTATCCTCGCGGGAGTTCTGGCTATGAGCTTCGTTTCAAAGAAAATCGGCGGCGGCTCTGCCCGTCACTTCGTCAGACGTCAGATGGCTCTTGGAAAAACCGAGGGCTACGTCGAGGAAATGATGCACGGACAGAAGGTTGTCAAGGTTTTCTGCCACGAGACGAAGGCTATGCAGAAGTTCGACGAGGTCAACGACAATCTTTTCCGCGAGGCAGAGAAGGCCAATAAGTACGCCAACACCCTGATGCCTATAATCAATAACATAGGAAACATTCTCTACGTTCTCGTCGCTATCGTCGGCGGCGTGCTTCTTATCAAGGAGGTGCCCAACCTCTCCTTCTCGGGACTTGCCCTGAGTGTCAGCGTCGTCGTACCCTTCCTCAATATAACCAAGCAGTTCACAGGCAGCGTCGGTCAGATTTCCAACCAGATTAACTCGGTTATTATGGGTCTTGCAGGCGCGTCGAGAGTGTTCGAGATTCTCGACGAGGAGCCCGAGCGTGACGAGGGCTACGTAACCCTTGTCAACGTCAAGGAGGTTGACGGCGAGCTCGTTGAGTGCGAGGAGCGTACGGGCAGCTGGGCTTGGAAGCATCCTCACAGAGAGGACGGAACGGTTAGCTACGTTCCCTTGAGGGGCGACGTCAGAATGACCGAGGTCGACTTCGAGTACGTCGAGGGCAAGCCAGTTCTGAAAAATATTTCTCTCTACGCCGAGCCGGGACAGCAGGTGGCGTTCGTCGGCGCGACGGGAGCAGGAAAGACCACTATAACCAATCTTATTAACCGCTTCTACGACATTGCCGACGGAAAAATCCGCTACGACGGAATAAATATCAACAAAATTAAGAAAAGCTCGCTCCGCCGCTCTCTCGGCGTGGTATTGCAGGACGTCAACCTTTTCACAGGAAGCGTTATGGACAATATCAGATATGGCAAGCTCGATGCCACCGAAGAGGAATGTATAGCGGCGGCAAGGCTTGTTGGAGCGGACGATTTCATCACCAGACTTCCCGAGGGATACAACACCGAGCTTTCGGGCAACGGAGCCAATCTCTCTCAGGGACAAAGACAGCTTATTTCCATAGCCAGAGCGGCGGTGGCTGACCCGCCCGTTATGATTCTCGACGAGGCTACCTCCTCGATAGACACCAGAACCGAGGCGATAGTCCAGAGGGGTATGGACGCGCTTATGAAGGACAGAACGGTATTCGTCATAGCGCACAGACTCTCCACCGTCAAGAGCTCCGACGTTATTATGGTGCTTGACCACGGTGAGATTATCGAGCGAGGCTCGCACGACGACCTGATTGCAAGGCGAGGACAGTATTACAGCCTCTACACGGGCGCCTTCGAGCTGGAATAAGCAATCATCAGCAAGCTCACCAAAAATTGACACGGGGTGCCACAAACACCCCGATTTGCACCAATATTGTCAACTAAACTATACATTTATGGAGGTGTACCCATGAGAGGCTGCGCATTCACAGGCCACAGGCAGATAAGACCCGCGCACGAATCCTTAATTGAAGAGCTTCTTCTGCGCGGCGTCAGGTACGCCTATGACAGAGGCTGTCGGGATTTTTTCTCGGGCGGGGCTCTCGGCTTTGATACCGTCGCGGCGAGGGCGGTGCTGGCTCTCAGGAGCGAGCACTCTGACGTGAGGCTCAATCTTATACTTCCTTGTTGCGACCAGGACGAAAAATGGGGCTACGCCGCGCGGTGTGAATATCAGAAAATACTGAGGCTTGCAGACAGCGTTGAGTACGCCTCCGAGTCCTATACAAAATACTGCATGCACAAGAGAAATCGCCGCCTCGTCGAGCTGGCGGATATGATTATAGCCTACTACGACCTCTCGGGCTCGGGCGGTACTGCTTATACCGTGGAATTCGCGAAAAAAGCAGGCCGCGAGGTGCATAATCTTTTTCCGAATCTGGAAAAATCTGCGAAATAACTCGTTTTCCTTCGTTATATAAGTGTAAGCGCGGAAGATTAATCTCTTTCTCGCCCATAGGAAGAAAAAACTGTTGACAGTAATTTTTTCCTGTGCTATAATCAAAATGAAAATAATTTTAGAAAGGGGTGCTTCAAATTGGGAGAAGCATTTATGACATTCTTTAACAGCGTCAAGGACGCTAGTTACAGCTTCACTGATATCTTCGCCTTCTTCGCAGGGCTCTGGCAGGAGGTTATGACCTCGGAGGGTGTTTCGGGAATTTTCTCCATAGTTGATACGGCTCTTGCCGCTATACTTCCGTTCCTGCCCTTCATTTATCTGGCTCTCGGAATTGTGGTTCTCTTCTTCGGTCAGCGACTTCTCGGGGTGCTCCGCTTCCTCGCGGTGTTCTTCGTGGGCTTCGTTGCCGGCGTGTATTATCTTGCTCCTATCATCACCTTCATACCGAATTTGCCCCCGTGGGTTGTAGGTCTTGTAGTAGGTATCGTAGCCGCAGTTCTCAGTAAGCTCGTGTATTTCCTTGCATACATAGTATGCGCCTTCTACAGCGTATATCTCGTATGTATGACAGGACTCGTCGTTCCCGAGATTGCAGGCAACTACGTAGTTGCTCTCATCGTCGCGGGCATCGCGCTTGTTCTCGCTCTTCTTCTCAAGAAGATTATTGAGCGCGTCGGTACTGCCTTCCTCGGCGGATACGTTATAGCTTCCGTTGTCAAGGGCTGGTACGACTTCACCTCACTCGAGGTATTCGCAGGCTATGAATGGCTGGTTATGCTTTCTGCAACTCTGCTTCTGACTCTTATCGGATTTATAGTACAGCAGAAAACCAGAAGAAGATATTAAGACTGCTATATTTGGGCATAAGCGAAAAACGGAGAGACCGAAGGGTGCTCTCCGTTTTTTCTATCGCCGTGTCCTCGCTTGTCGTAGGCATCTGTCACCTTTTTTCCTTGTTGTAGGCTTTTTCGCCCTCTTGTCGCTTGCCCCAC
>JAFTST010000054.1 GCA_017467165.1 Clostridia bacterium
CTTTAAATAATAGCATAATCTTCGGTATTTGTCAATAGTTTTCTATAAATGTTTTCAAATGTTTTTCCGAGGCAATTTATCGGGGCAGGTACTCAGGTAATTGTAGGCTACGTATCATCCGGGTGGGATTTTGTGCGGGTTCGACCCGTGGGGCTGTGATAAAAATAATTTCTTTTCATATTGAAAAAAGAAAAAATGAAAGAGAGCTATGAGGGCGGGATACATTTATGCAAGGCGTCGGTTTATCAAATGGACCGTGATTTATGAAAAATTCAGCTCTCCAATAGCCGTTTTATGCGACACGGAAGTGGGTATGAACCATTGTTATATCCCTTTTTTGAAAAAATGGGTTGACAATCAAATTAATATGTGTATAATGTATAATGCATAAATTTATCGGCTTGCGGATTTGTATATAACCCGATACCATTTCCATCGCCGTTAATATAGATAAAAAATCTAAATGTCTGACCTTTGATTTTGTCAATTTGAGATACCCGAAAGGAGAAGAAATGGAGTGTAAGAAAATTTTTAATAGAGCGCTCAGCCTTCTGCTCGCGGTATGCTTAGCCTTTGGTGTGCTTGTGATACCACCCACCTCCCGCGGCGACGGCTTTAACCACGTACACGCGGTAACAGGCTCGAAAAGCTCGCATAGCTGCAATATTGCTCAAAGCGGCAGCACACTTACCCAGGATATGATGAACGCCTTTATTGCGAAGGGGACGATTGACGTGGGAGACTATAACTTCTCGTACGGTCCGCTCTTCGTCTATGCTACCGAGGACATTTCCTGGTCGGGCGAGCTTTCGGTGCCCGAAGGAGTGTTTATCGGTGTATGCACCGGAGGCTACAGCTACGAGATGGGTACTGTCAACAAGGCAGGCGAGAGCGGCGGAGTGTATGTGCTTGACTGTTCAGTAGTCAATACCGAGCATACCGATTGTCAGGCTTATACCGATAATACGGTTGTCTATATGACGCAGGCGTGGATTGACCTCTACGTTGACTGGGCGGCTGAATATGCGCCCGAAGCGCCCCTCTTCTCAAAAGACCAGTATATCGCTCTTGCCGAGGATATTCACATTCGCGGCGAGCAGTGGCTCCCCCCCGAGGGAGTAACGCTGAATATCTGCACCAACGGAAAAACCTTCACTACCGAAGGAGTCGACGTATCTGAGGCGGAGGGAGTTGTCAATATACTTGACTGCACCACGATGCCGAAGATTAATCACACCTGTACCGTTGCCGGTGACAAGACTATCGCTCTTACTCAAGGCAACATTTCAGAGTGGCTTGCGAGGCTTGAGGGAGCGAGTGCGTCGGACGATATCACCTTTATGCATCTGGCTGAGGATATTACCGTAGAGCAGGCTATTTCCGCGCCCGAGGGCGTATACGTGGCAATCTGTCTTAACGGCTTCACGCTCGATGCGGATATTGATAACTCGTCCAACACCACGGGCGGACTCTTCACCTACACCTGTCAGCCCGAGCATACCTGCGTCATTGGCACTGAGAAGATGCAGACCATTGCCGTCACGCAGGAAATTCTGGATTTCATGGAAGCCTATATATCCGAAACGGGCGGAAAAATCGAGGCGGCGCTCTCGCTTGCGGGCGACGTCACCTTCTCGAGCCCTGAGGTATGGCGCTCTGATTATAACAGCACCCTTACAATCTGCAGAAACGGCCACACTATTACCGACAGAGCAGGGCTCAATCTCGGACAGGGCAGTGTAATCTACTACGACTGTAACACTATGACTCTTGCAGACATCAATCATCAGAGCCAGATGTTTGGCTCCACCTACCCGATGTCACAAGAGACGCTTAACGGCTTCTCCGACACACTCGGAAGCTTCATAGTTGAGAACAGCTTTTATACTAACTCGTGGAATTACTGGAGCTTCATCGGAAACGACGGCAAGCTCTGCTATATGCCGTACTATCCCGTGATTAACGCCGACGGTACGATTACTCCCGCCGGCTCGACAAGCTACCCTGAGGGCGACAGCTTCGTTTTGCAGTCGCTATATGATGAAAACGGAGCCATGATTGGCTACGGCTATCAGGTGATGGCTCCCGATGAAAACTACGCTAATTCAAGATACAGCAGATATCTCGATATCCTTCCCGTGACAAACGAAAATGGGGATAAGACCGGCGAGGTAACGCTTACCTTTACCGATGCCGCTCCCGTGGCTGTATTTAATTACAGCTCCTTCTATCAGACCTATACAGCAACCGTTGACGGCGTTGAATATTACCTCGGCTCGCCCGACGGTAGCGCGGTTATCGCGGCTTGCCCAGTCAGGAGTCTTGCGACAGGCGGCAAAACCTTCGCGTATAACAGAATTGAAAGCAGATATAACGGCTCGGACGGAATGTTCACCTTCCATCTCACCGAGGATATCGTATGGGACGAGTCAATCGTAATCCCCGAATATACCTTCGTCGTTATAGCAACCAACGGACATAAAATCACCGGCAACTACACCCACGGCGATAAGGGCGGTGTATACGCCTTTGACGATAATATGCACGCTTGTCCGAAAGCAGGGGACGGCGAGCCGGTTATGGCGGTTTGTGAGGACTTTATAGACCTTATGCTCGTTATCAGCGGCGGGGAGATTGAGATGTCGGGACAGAATTATATTGCTCTATCGGACGACGTAGACTATATTGACCCGAGATTTTCAATTCCCGCGGGAGCCTCTCTGTACATATGTACAAACGGTCATACCATCTCCGAGAGTGCTCTTGCGACTCTGCGTGCGGGCGGAGCGACGGTTGCGCTGATGGACTGCTCGGAAACCGGGCACGACTGCGCGAAGCTCGGCGACCACGAGCCCGAGTATGCCAACACCTATCTGTTCAGAAATTACTACCAGGATTCGAACGGCGTATTCGCCCTCGGACCGGGTGAGTATTACATTTATCTTTACTCGAACGTTAATCTTTCCAAGACTCTTATAATCCCCGACGGTGTTAAGCTTCACCTTTGTCTGAATGGCTTCACTCTGAAATCCCCGAGGATTATTACTCCGTCCAATAACAACGAGGTGCTCACTGACGAGTGCTACGGCGCGATTGAGGTGCAGCAGGGCGGAAGCCTTACGGTCTACGACTGCTCGGACGGAGCGACGGGCATTATCAAGATAAACCTTGATGAATCTATGAGCGGCTGGGGCGGACTTGCCGCTTATGCGGTATGCAACTCGGGAACCTTCGTCCTTGACAGCGGTAACCTGATGGGCATGATGGCGCTTCTCAATTCGGGCGAGGCAACCCTGAACGGAGGCAACGTTGTAGGCATTCTTGGCGCTGTCGCTCAGTCCGGCGAGCTTAGCGAGTCGGTGGGCGGCACACCTGCGACAACCGAGCCCACGCTCAATATTAACGGCGGAGAGATTGCAAGCGCGGCATTCGGCATCATCGGCGCAAGCGGTAGCATTACCGTTGATGGCGGCTCGGTCAATGCGGGCTACGTAGGCATAGCAACGAGCATTGACGACGGTGCTGCAGCCGAGGGCGCGGATATCTCTCTTTCGGGCTGTGAAATCAACGTTGGTACGGGCTATGAGGAAAACTTCGCCGCGGTAGGCTATCCCCTGGAGGATGAGGAGCTCGGAATAAGCACCGAAAATGCGGTCGGAATTATAGCAAGCGGCTCGCTCTGTGTTGACGACGACGTTATTATTAACGTTGACGAGTCGAGAGTGGAGGACGTTGAAAAAACGGGTGACATTATGCTGGGTGAAAACTCCGACGTCACTATTCAGAAGGTTAATGGAGATGTAGTCGGCACACCCTACAAGGTAATCGCTGACGGCGATAAGACAATACCCGTTATAGAGGCACCTGCCGACGCCATAGAAGTCGAGGAGGAAATGGTTATCGTCCAGAATTCCGCGAGTATGTCGGGCGAGGCGTCGAGTGTGACTATCATTACAGCCAAGAGCACCGCGATGGTGCGTTCGTCCACCGTCAGCATGGACGGTCTTATCAAGCTGAATCTCTATATGCAGCTTCACGATGTGTTCGTTAACAACGAAAACGCGCGTATTATCATTGAGTACAAGGGTATTACAACCGAATACAAGGCTTCTGACACCAAAAGGTCGGGCGACTACTACGTTCTTACGCTTGCCGTGTACGCTATGGACTATACGGAGGCGGTTAAGGTAAGCTTTACAAACGGTGAATATACCTGGGATGGAGGCAGCGGCTCTGTTGACAGCTACTTCAACAGGGTGCTCAGCGATACCTCGGGAGCTTATGACGAGGTCACGATGGAGGCAGTGAGGTATATGAAGAACTTCTGTATGGCTTCCGCCGCGCACTTTCGCCCCGAGGAGCACGTCTATGCTCCGACGGCGGATATGCTTGAATATATGAATTCCTTTGATAAGGCTGTTTTCGATGACTATAAGAACTTCGTTACAGGCTCGTCCGAAAACGTCAGAATCGTCAGCGCCTCTCTTCTTCTGAAATCAGGCACGACGGCGCGTATTTACTTCCAGGTTAACGATGGCGTGAGCGTTGATGAGCTTGAAATCCTCGTCAACGGTAAGGCGGTAACGGCAACCCTTTACAGCGCCGCTGACAGATATTACTACGTTGACGTGACGGATATTGCCGCGCACAACCTCGCTCAATTTCAGGAAATCAGCATCGACGGACTCGTAGCGCATTACTCGGGTCTGACCTATTGCTATATGATAATGAGAACGGAGGACAGTCAGCCCGAGGACCTTGTGAACGTCTGCAAGGCTATATACGGCTACTATAAGGCGGCTGACGCGTACGTTAACAGAGATTGACAAGGAGAACTGAAATGAAAAAAGAATATACCACCCCCGAGTTTTTTATCTATGAGGTTGAATACTTCAGCACGGATGAAAGCGCTGAGCTTCCTCCTGCTCCGTGGTGATTATTTAAAAAACGGCACCAGGCTGAGTCAAAAGCTTTAATGAGGCGATTGGCTCAGCCTTTTTCCCTTTATTCATATAATTTATTGACATATTTACCCGTCGGTGCTAAAATATACCGTGATAAAACGAAGAGGAGAAACGTATGGAATGGTTATGGTGGACACTTGGAGGACTCGGTATTCCGGTTGTCCTTGTGTTAGTTGTCGCATTGTATTGCTTTATGCGTGTGTTCTACTCGCCGAAGAGAAAACCGCTTGGCGAGGACGAGTATGATATACCCGAGGGCGAGATATATGAGCCCTTCCGCGAGGGTATGATATCCTGGATCAAGAAATACCGCGAGTATCCGCACGAGGACGTCAGCATCACCTCGCGCGACGGACTTAAGCTTGTCGGAAGATACTACGAGTACGAAAAGGGCGCGCCTCTTGAGATACTGTTCCACGGATACAGGGGTAACGGCGAGCGCGACCTCAGCGGCGGCGTTGAGCGTTGCTTCCTGCTCGGCAGAAACGCGCTTATAGTTGACCAGCGCTCCAGCGGCAGAAGCGAGGGAAGGGTTATAACCTTCGGCATCAAGGAGAGGCTCGACTGCCTCGATTGGATAAATTACTGCGTCGCCCGCTTCGGCGAGGACACTAAGATTATTATAACCGGCGTGTCTATGGGCGCGGCTACCGTGATTATGGCGGCGGCAGAGGATTTGCCGAGGCAGGTGGTCTGTGCGCTCGCTGACTGCGGCTATACCTCAGCGAAGGAAATCATCAGAAAGGTTATCACAGAGATGCGTCTTCCCGCAGGCTTGGCGTACCCGTTCGTCAGGCTCGGAGCGAGATTATTCGGCGGCTTCGACCTCGAGGAAACCTCGCCCCTTGAGGCTGTGAGAGAGGCAAAAATTCCCATCATCTTCATCCACGGCGACACCGACGATTTCGTCCCCTGCTATATGAGCGAGAAAATGTACGGGGAGTGCGTGTCACAGAAGGCTATGAAAATAATCCACGGCGCAGGACACGGGCTCGCTTTCCCCATCGACAAGGAGGGCTACCTTTCGGCGCTTCGTGATTTTCAGACGCAGCTGTTATAGTTTTTCATACAGAAAAGGCAGAGTCACAGCGGCTCTGCCTTGATTTTTCTCTTACTTATTCCTTTTCGCTCTGATTTTCTCATAGTGGAGCCGGTATATCTCCTCGGTAGCGAAGCCGAGCTTGGTCACCACGTTTTCCTTCGTCGGATAACAGTAGAAGGAGTCGTCCTCTGTGGAAATGTCAAAGCAATCGTACGGCTTGATATGCGGGAAATCATACTCTACGTGCAGGCTGTTAATCTCAAGGGGCATACGCTGCACTCTGAAGTCAGCGCCCCTGTAATTGCCCTCAAGAACGAAGCCGTCCTCTATTGTATGAGATATTTTCGCGTTGCCGAGCGGGATAAATTTATCAGTCCTGCGAAGCGAATACACGTCGACCTCGTCGGTGAAGGAATATCTGCCCTCGCGCACCTCGCGTCTGACGTTTTCTCTCTCCCACTCGAACCAATCGGGCACGTGAGGAAATTCGGTCTCGCCCTCTGCTGCCTCAAGCTGTCCGTTTTCTAAGAGAGTCCATCTCTTGCCGCACTCGGTGCAGTATAGCTCAGCACCCTCCGACGCCATTTTAAATTCTGTCTTGCAGGCGGGGCACTGATAGAGTATCTTGTGTATGCCCTCGGCTCGGTTTGGCTCGGTGATGAGAATACCGTTGTCGAGCTGGTACTTATAGTCGTCGTACTCGAAGGCGCGCTTCAGCCCTGCGTTAATCTCGTCCACAGACAGCCTCTCCGCGTCCTCTGCGTCATACAGCTTCGTCAGGGTGGTGTGGAGCGGCACCTTCCTCTTTCTGCGGAATGCCCAGAAGGGCGCGTGCAGGTGATTTCCTCTGTGAATAGCGACTACAACGGGCACCTTGCATAATTTAATCAGCGCGCCGAGCGAGTCGGGAAGGAATGAGGTCGTTCCGCAGGGGGAATATCTCGCCTCGGGATACATACAGAGAATATCTCCTCGGGAGAGCACCCTCCTTATCGACTTGACGAGGTGGTAGTCGGTTGTGAATTTTCTCGTGCAGATAGCGCCAATCCATTCGAGCAGCCACGCGCGCTTGTAGAAGCCGTCTATATTGACGACGTTATTGACGCGGCGGGGATACGTGCCCTCGCTCACAAGCTCGAAGTCTATGAACGCCATATGGTTTGACAAGAGAAGATAGGGCCCCTTAAGCCCCTCCATATTGATTTTTTCAACCCTGTGCTTCTTTCCGAGGAGCATCATCTGCGAGAGCACCTGTATAAGCCAGGTCAGATAAATAGGCTGACGGATGGGGTATTTCGCCGTCTTATAGCTTTTCGGGTTTTTATAGTTAACCTTCATATATCACTCCGTTTTTTATTTCCGTAACATAATAACATATTTGTCACCCAATGTCAACAAAAAAACTGCCGCCCGCTGTATTTCGGGGCGGCAGAGCTTGATTTTTCGGGTTATTTCGTCTTTTTCTTTTTCTCGGGGGAGTATATGAGCGCCAGCGCGCCGAATATCACGGCGGTGAGTATCATAACGATACAGATAATCCAGTTGAACGCGAGGTCGGATATAACCGGACTTGCGAAGGCACAGGCGCCAAGAGTGATAAGAAGCAGATAGAGCGCGAATTTCGGCAGATTGTAGCTCTCGCTCTTGACCGTGCCGAGCCTTATATACATACCGAGTATGGATACGATACCGCGAAGCCACAGGACAAGGCCAACCGTGCGGCAGACTCCGCTGATATTGAAGACCTTGAACTGCTGGAGCACAAGACCTACCGATATAAGCGAAACTATGGAAAACTCGATAAGCGTCAGAACGAAGGTAGCGCCCCTGGAGCGACGGAGCTTTCCGAAAAGGTGGACGACAAGATAAGCCACCAGCGTCACGGCGAGGAGAATATTGATAATTTTCTGTCCTATATTGAAGGGCGGAAGCATTATAATTCCGAGCGCCAGAGCCAAAACCGCGAAAATTATGTCAAAGATATAATTCTTATATATTCTGTTCATCATAAGCCTCCTTAACTGTCTACTGAAATTGTATCACCTTTAGCTTTCCAAGTCAATAACGCGGACGAAAAACGAAAAAATTTAACAATTTATATAAGAATTATATAAAAATGATTTCCCGCGCCTCGCCGAGAGAAAAAACGGGGCTGTCTCATTAAGAATTGGGGTGGTTTGGGGCAAACTGATGAAAAATGCAGTTAGAATTATAGCTTTGGCGAATTCTTAATGAGAACAGAACCTCGGGGCGAACGGATTTAGAGCAGAAATCCTTGTATAATAATCAAGAACGAGCGAGTCTGTGCTTGCACGAGTGAGCCGTCGAAGATTGCTCCGCGAGTGTTGCGGCGGAGTCGCAAGCTGACACGAAGTGTGAAACTCCACGGGAGTTTCACTCGCAGAGGAGCACGAGCGAGAAGCGTACAAATGTACGCTGAGCGAGGAAACGAGGATAAAATAAAAAAAACCTAATCAAAACGCAGAAAACCGCAGGTTTTCAACCCTAATTTCCTTAAATTCGTACAAAGAGACGACAGAAGCACTTTTTTGACAATGCTTCTGCCGTTTTTTTTTATTTGGTTATGCCTAAATGCGACAGCCCCGGACAATCAGGCGAGAATGAACTTCATAAAGCTCTTCTTGCCCCTCTTGACAAGCACTCCCGCGCGGAGCTGCTCTGCAGAAAGGGTAGCCTTGACGTCGGTAACCTTGACTCCGTCAACCGAAACGCCGCCCTGCTCGATAGCCCGTCTGCCCTCGGAGCGGGAGGGAACCATCTTGCCGAGAACGAGCAGGCTGTTGAGGTCGACAGCACCGTCGGTCAGGTCAGCCTCGGTGAGAGTAACCGTGGGAGCCATAGAGCTGTCGCCCCGGGAGTAGAGCGCCTTGGACGCCGCGCGAGCCTTTTCTGCCTCCTTTTCGCCGTGTATGAGCTTGGTCAGCTCGTAGGCGAGAATATCCTTGGCGGTGTTGAGCTGCGAGCCCTCCCAGGAGTCCATAGCGTCAATCTCCTCAAGAGGAAGGAAGGTGAGCATACGGATGCACTTGAGAACGTCCTTGTCGTCCACGTTTCTCCAGTACTGGTAGAAGTCGTAGGGAGAGGTCTTGTTGGGGTCGAGCCAAACCGCGCCCTTGGCGGTCTTGCCCATCTTCTTGCCCTCGGAGTTGAGCAGAAGGTTGATAGTCATAGCGTACGCGTCCTTGCCGAGCTTTCTTCTGATAAGCTCCGTGCCGCCGAGCATATTGCTCCACTGGTCGTCGCCGCCGAACTGCATATTGCAGCCGTACTCGCGGTACAGATGATAGAAGTCGTAGGACTGCATAATCATATAGTTGAACTCAAGGAAGGAAAGACCCTTTTCCATTCTCTGCTTGTAGCACTCAGCACAGAGCATACGGTTGACAGAGAAGCAGGCTCCGACGTCCCTGAGGACCTCGATATAGTTAAGACCCAGGAGCCAGTCGGCGTTATTGACCATTATAGCCTTGTCCTCGCCAAACTCGATAAATTTTTCCATCTGCACCTTGAAGCAGTCGCAGTTGTGCTGTATGGTTTCTCTCGTCATCATAGAGCGCATATCGGTTCTGCCCGAGGGGTCGCCTATCATAGCAGTACCGCCGCCGATAAGCACGATGGGCTTGTTGCCCGCCATCTGCAGACGCTTCATCAGACAGAGCGCCATGAAGTGACCTACGTGCAGGCTGTCTGCCGTGGGGTCAAAGCCGATATAGAAGGTAGCCTTACCGTTGTTGATAAGCTCCTTGATTTCCTCCTCGTCTGTAACCTGCGCGATAAGTCCGCGCGCGACGAGCTCCTCATAAATTTTCATATTATCCTCCAAAAATATATTTTTCAATTAAAAAAGCGTCCCCGGGAATGCCCAAGGACGCGATAAAGCGTGGTACCACCTTGATTCGTCCGCCATATGGCAGACCTCATTCTGCTGTAACGGGCAGACCCGTCGTAGCCTACGCACGAGAATATCGCTTCGGTACGCGCTCAGAGACGTATTCGCATCGGGCGGTGTCGCGCTCCTCTCATCAAACGGCTGCTTTCTGTCCGTCCTTCCCGCTGCTACTTGTTCTCCTCATAGCTTTATATATAGAACACGCATATTTTAGCATAATTCGGGGTTGTTGTCAACTCCCTTTTCATATTTTTCTTATATTATATACCGTGGTCTGCCTGTACACCTCGCCACGACGGAAAATACCCTCGCCGCGCTTGACAGAATTCGGCTCAATCTGCGCCTCAAGGCAGAAGGCACCCTGCCTGACCTGCGGCACACCGTTGATATTGGGACCTTGACCGAGGAAGTTTCCCGAGTAGAACTGCAGGCAGGGGCGGTCGGTGTAGACCTCCAGCGCGAGCCGTCCGTTGTCAGCCACAGCAGCGAGAGCTGTCGGGGTGCCGAAGCGGTCGGTCATAAGCTCTCCCGAGAGAAAATAACTGTGGTCGAAGCCGCCCACCTCGTCAATCACCTCACCGATTGTGGTAGGGGAACCGAGGTCCATTGGCGTGCCCTTGACGCTTGGTTTTTCGCCGGTGGGAATAAGAGCCTCGTCCACCGCAGTATATCTGTCGGCGAAAATCTGTATTCTGTGCCCGAGAATATCCGAGCCAAAGCCGTCGAGGTTGAAATATGCGTGGTTGGCGAGCGAAATGGGCGTTTTTTCCGTCGGGCGCGCCTCGTAGCTGATAACAACAGCACATTTCTCAAGCCTGAAGGTCACCTTCACCTCAAGCTCGCCGGGGAAGCCCTCCTCGCCGTCAGGGGAGGTATAGCCGAGAGTGACGAAATCCTCACCCGAGTCAGTCAGCCGCCACACCCTGCGGTCAAAGCCCGAGCCCCCGTGCAGACAGTTATCGCCGTCGTTTTTAGTCAGCCTGAAGACTCTGCCGTCCATCTCGAATTCAGCTCCTCCGATGCGGTTGGCAACCCTGCCGATAGTGCCGCCCTGGTGCGAATCGTCCGAAAGATAGCCGGAAACGTCGGGAAATCCTCCGACAATCTCCACCCCGAATGCCGAAAGGCTCTGTATAGCCGCGCCGAAGCTTATAACCGATAGGGTTATATCGGGAGAGCTGAGCGTGTACCTATATATATATCTGCCGTCGGGCAGAGCGCCAAAGAATTCCTCTTTCATACCTGCCTCCTTTTTTCTATTTTAGCATAGCCTCGGGCGAAAGTAAATATCCGCGAGATAGAAAAAAGGATAAAAAAACGGGGCTTTATTGACTTTTCTTTTGGCGTGTGGTATAGTGGTAGTAAGAAAACGTCAGGGAGCGGCTATGAAAAAAATTACCTTCGTTATTAACGGCGCGGGCGGAGTCGGAAAGGACACCCTCTGCGACCTTGCATCAAAGCATTTCAAGGTCTATAATATATCTACGATAATGCCTATTAAGGATATAGCGGCTATGTGCGGCTGGAACGGCTCGAAGGACGATAAGTCGCGCCGCTTTCTGTCCGACCTGAAGAGGCTGTGCGTTGAGTATAACGACTATCCGACCGTCTGGGCAACCGAGCGCTACCACGGCTTTTTGGAGTCGGAAAATCAGATTATGTTTCTGCATATCCGCGAGCCCGAGGAAATTGCCAAATTCGTCAGGGCGACGGGCGGCGCCGCGCGCACCCTGCTTATCAGGGGCGGCGACAGAATGAAGAAAACCAGCTATGGCAACGTGTCCGATGACTGCGTTGAGGACTATGAGTACGACTACTACTTCGTCAATGACAGGTCGCTTGCCGAGGCGGAGGAGAGCTTCTGCGAGTTTTTGAAAAATGCTCTTTCAGAACAGGCTTAAAAAAGGATATATATGAAAAAAGCAGCCGATTGGCTGCTTTTTCTGTTTTTTTAAAGCAGAATACAGATAAGCCCCGAGGCGCCCTCGTTGATTATCCTCTCCAGAGTGTCGCCGAGCTTTTTCCTCGCCTCGCCCTCGAGGTGTCCGAGCTTCACCGACATACCGTCCGAAACGAGCTCGTAGAGTGATTTTCCGAGAAGATTAGCCTCCCAGATTTTCTCGGGCGCCGCCTCATACTCGTCACTGAGATACTTGACAACCTCGTCTGCCTGCTCCTTACTGCTGACAACGGGTCGAACCTCGGCTCTGATGCCCGTCTTGATGATATGCAGGCACTCAGCGCAGGCTGTCACTCTCACACCGTAGCCCGCTCCCTCCTTGACCGTCCTCGGCTCCTCGAGGGTCATATCCCTGACGGTTGGCATAACTATGCCGTAGCCCAGCTCCTCGGCGTCCCTCAGCGCCAGCTTGACCTTGTCGTGCTCTCTCTTTTCTTCGGCAAGCTCGCTGACCAGCGAGAAAAGCTGTCTTTGGTTCTTAAGCTCGATTCCCGCCATCTCGGAGAGCGTCTTGTAGAAAAGCTCATCGCCAAGCGGTATGAAAAGCTCGCCGCTTCCGTCACCCGCGTCAATTTTCGATACCTCAAGGCACTCGAAGTCGGAAAGAGCCGCGCCGATATCCCCGAGCTTCGTCACCCTGTCGGAAAAGCCGTCTATCTTCTCGAAAATCTCCCGTCTTATCGGATGCGAGTCAGGAAGGGCAACGCACCAATCGGGCATACGGAAGGTCAGCCTTCTGACAGGAAACTCGCCGAGAACGAGAGCCAGAATCTCTTGAATATCCTCGCTCGTCAGGTCAGGGCAGGAAACGAGCGCCACGGGCACTCCGTACTTTTCCTCGAGCTCCACTGCTAAAGCCCTCGCGCTCTCGCTGTCGGGGTGAGCAGAGTTCAGAACTATGGCGAAGGGCTTGCCGAGGCTCTTCAGCTCGCCCGCAACCCGCTCCTCAGCCTCGATATAGCTCTCTCTCGGTATATCGGTTATAGTACCGTCGGTGGTGACGAGCATACCTATCGTCGAGTGCTCGCCGATAACCTTTCCCGTGCCGAGCTCAGCCGCCTCCTTGAAGGGCATAGCAACGTCGCTCCAGGGCGTCATTATCATTCTCGCCTCGCCGTTCTCCTCGGCGCCGAGAGCCCCGTCCACCATATATCTCACGCAGTCAATGAGCTTGACGTTAAGCTCGGTCTGTTCGCCCATTTTAATTCTCACAGCCCCGTCGGGCACGAACTTCGGCTCGGTTGTCATAACCGTACGCCCGTCAGCGCTCTGCGGAATCTGGTCGAGCGCCCTGTCCCTGTCGTACTCGTTTTCGATATTGGGGAGCACGACCTCGTCGATAAACCTATGTATGAAGGTGGATTTTCCCGTCCTGACAGGACCGACGACTCCGATATATATGTCGCCCCCCGTTCTTTTGGCTATATCACTGTAAATTGTGTCTGTACTCATTTCTCTCCCTTTCTGCCATGGGCAAATTATTATTCACATAAGCCTATGCGGGAAATGGGAGAAATATTCATATGTCCCAACGCCCTGATTGTTTC
>JAFTST010000055.1 GCA_017467165.1 Clostridia bacterium
AATCTCGTCAACAGAGCTGATGCAGCCAAACTCCTCGTCAAGCAGAGTTTCTACTACAAGCTTCGTTGCGGCGGAGTGATCGGGAAGCGGCATATCCTTGATAAACTCGCCCTTTCCCTGAGTTTTGTGAATGATTCTCGAGCCCTCAATACCGATACGCTCGCAGTTTCCCTTTGCAAGAACGTTATTCGAAACGGTATCAAAGAGCTGATACTTCAGCGAGCTTGAGCCCGCATTAACAACTAATACCTTCATTGCTTTCTCCTTGTTTTTTTACTTACGGGTATATTATACACCATAATTTGGATTTAATCAATACATAATTTTTTAATTTGAGGGATAAATTATGCCTTTTGTTGCTATTATCTGTGAATATAATCCCTTCCATAACGGTCACGAATATCAGATAAAGAAAATTCGAGAAGAATTTGGCAAGGATACGACTATAATCGCCATAATGAGCGGCAACTATACCCAAAGGGGCGAAACGGCTATACTCGACAAGCTGACACGCGCAGAGTGCGCGGTTGAGTGCGGCGCCAATCTCGTCCTTGAGCTTCCCTTCCCCTACTCCGTATCGAGCGCCGAGCTTTTCGCGGGCGCGGCTGTTCATATAGCCGACAGCCTTGGCGTTGTTGAATACCTTTCCTTCGGAAGCGAGTGCGGAAGCATCGAGGAGCTAACCTCGTATGCAGAAAACTGTCTTAGCAAGGAGTATTCCGAGCTCCTTTCGAGAAATATCGCGAGTGACGAGCTTTCCTCGCTCGGATATGCCAAGATATGCGAGGCTACCTACAAGGAGCTCTACGGTGAAAATTCGGTACCTCTTCGCCCGAATAATATTCTTGCCCTTGAATATATCAAGGCGCTTCGCAGACGAAAGAGTAATATCAAGCCTCACACTATAAAAAGAGTAGGCGCGGACTATGACGAAAAACGCATCACCGATGGCTCTATACAGAGCGCCTCAGCAATAAGAGAGCGCGTCCTTTCTGGTGATATTTCCGCCCTCGAGCATATTCCCGATGCCGCAAAACCAATTATACTCGGCGCTATCGCAGAAGGACAATTCCCCTGCGATATGGAGAGGCTTGCCGTTGCGGTTATCTCTACCCTAAGATTAAGCCCTGCCGACGCATCGGATAATATCCACGATGTAAGCGGCGGTTTATATAATCGCCTGAGAAGCGCAAGCTTCAAGGCAAATACAATAAAAGAATTGGTCAGCCTTACCGAAACCAAAAAATATACCAATGCGAGAATTTTTCGCGCGATATGGTACTCCTACCTCGGCGTTACCTCCTCCGACGTTAAGGAAGCACCCGAATATACGCAGCTTCTCGCTATGGATAGGCAAGGCAGAGCCTGTCTTAAAGAGATTGGAAAGCGGTCCTCTATCCCGATTCTGACAAAGCCCTCGCGCCACTCGGAGCTCTCGGATAAGGGACGTCGGCAAAAGGCGCTCTCAGACCGAGCTGACTCTGTTTTTCAGCTCACGAAGCCCGAGCCGCCAAGCGGAAGCTTTTCGCTTACCTTCACTCCCTTTGTTAAAAAATAGCGAAGGGTGCGACAATTCAATAGCTACCTTTTTTGTCGAAGTTATTTACACGGCAGAAGCGATTTGCTATTATAATTTCGTAAGCGGACAAGCAGCCGTCGTTTTCAAATAAAAGAAAGGAGTTAGTTATGTTAAACGCAAAGGGCGTTAGCGACAAGGAATATCTTGAGTACAAGGGCCGTCCCCTCGTGCGTCAGGATAATGAAATTATCTACGGCGATTTGTCGGATAAGTTCTACATCTATATGATGATTATGTCCGAGAAGGACACCGAAAACGGTGAAGTTCCCGATAAGATTATGGTTCAGCTCAGAGATAGCGCGACCCACGGTCCCAAGGAGCAGAAAATCGTTGTCGGACTCAAGGAGGCATTCGAATTTGCGAATGCTTGGTTGGAGAGATTCAATAAGTAATCTCCACGCATAACGTGCGCGCATCTTGACGCGCAAGGAGGTAAAAAATGAAAATATTAAAAAGGGGCAATCTCTTGAAGCTGGTTGCCTTTTTCGTGATTGCCGCCACGCTTACCTGCACCGTGGCATTCGCCGCGAACGGCTGGCAATCCTTCTTAAACGGTGAAAACAGCGACAAAGCCGAGGGCGAACAAAATCAACCGAACGGCGAAGGCAATAACGATAAAGAAAACAACACACAGGAGCCAAAGCCTATACCCGAGTTTCTCCACGCGATTACGGGTCTTGAAATCACGGAGCAAGAGAGCCATATCAGACCTCTTGCATTGGTATTCAGTCAGGGCTCCCCGCTCTACGGTATAAGCAGCTCTTACCTGACTATCGAAGTACCGACCGAAAAGGGAGAAACGCGATATATCGGTTATTCGGATAACGCCTTATCCCTTGGGAAAATCGGAAGCATCGGCAGAACGAGAGGATATATAACCGACATTGCATCTGCCTTTGGCGGTATATTGATACACAGGGGCTCTGACGACAGCTTTGAATACGGTCGTCTCTCGCCCGAATACGATACTCTCGACCTTGAGGCGCACGAGGGCTACTGCTACTCGGAGTACACCAAGTACTATTACTCAAACGGTGACCTTCTCGGCGCTCTTTTGAATAACAGCGGCGCAGATACAGCCAGAAAGGACACGGCTGTTCCCTATGCGCATATAGATTATTATAATGAGGAGCTTCGCGGCAGCTCAAAGGCGGCGGTTATCAGTATAGAATACTCCACGGATAACGTCACGTCCTTCGTGTATGATAGCGCCGCCCTTGAATATTCTCTTTATAAGAACGACGCGAGAGTAACAGACCCCTTAAATGACAGAGCGCCCACCTACAAAAACGTCTTTATTCTATTCGCCAACACAACTACTCACGAAACAGAAAACGCCACGCAGGCTATTCCCTCGCTCACCGAGGGTGGCACCGGATATTACTTTACAGGCGGTACGGCAATCAACATTTCCTGGGGCTATAACGAGCTTGGTAATCTTGTTTTTTATAACGAAAACGGAAGAATATTATCCGTTAACCGTGGCACGAGCTATATTTCCTTTGCCAAGGCATCGGAGAAGAATAAAACCTATTTTGAATAAGCTATGTAAAAAGAGGTACAGCAACATATCTGTACCTCTTTCTCTTTTTAACTCTCCATCTGCTTCCCGAGAAACATTCCCGCCGTCTGTATCAGCTTCGTTTCGGTTTCCTCTGAAATCTTGCTCGTTTTCGGGGCGTCAAACTGCTGAGCGGAAATCACACAGCCAACGACGTCGCCCTCGCTCAGAATTGGCATAGCGCAGTTGACGTAATGCGAGCCGCCGTCACTCGTTACGGCGACCGTTTCCTTTCCCGCACCCCTGACGTACAGCGAGCGGCTCTCCACAATCTCCTCAAGCCCCTTCGATATCCTTCTGTCCATATATTCCTTCTTCGATGCGCCAGAAACGGCGATTATCTCGTCGCGGTCACAGATAAATATCGGTATCGACGCCGACTTCTGAAGCGCGTCGGCATATTCTGCGGCAAACGCCTGAAGCTCTCATATCGGCGAATACTTCTTGAAAATTACCTCTCCCTCCCTGTCGGTATATATCTCGAGAGGGTCACCCTCGCGAATACGCATCGTTCTTCTTATTTCCTTGGGTATAACCACTCTTCCAAGGTCATCTATTCTTCTGACAATTCCCGTTGCTTTCATTTATAATAAAAATCTCCTTAATTTACAGATTTGTACTGTTAGTATCTGCAAGATAAGGAGATTTATACGATATATAAGTTATGTTTATTCTTTCTTTATCCGTACCAGCGCTCAAGAAGAATTGTTGTTCCGCAAGAATACTCAAAAATCAAAAATTCCTCCGGATTTTTTTCGATATCGTGAGGCGCTCTTGCATAGACCGCACCGATTTTTGTACTGAATGTAAAGCTGTGAAGAGTTCTCATTGAGCGCACCATATCGCTCGATAAATAAAAGCCGTCGCCAGGGTGCGCCTCGGGTGACATATCAACGAAATGAATATTAAGGCGGTACTCATTTCCGTCACTTCCATCAAGGATAAATCTTCTCCCCGATACCTCTCTGATACGCATATAGAGGCGTTCTGCCTTTAATTCACCGTAGTCCAACATTTCCATATAGCTCCACACAAATCATTAATCTTCTGTCGCTCTATTCCAGATTTCATCCGACTGCCTCTTTATGTATAAGAGATGCTCTCCTATCTTACTTTTAGCAGTGACAAAATTCTTATAATACTTTCTATCCGCGCCGTGAATATCGCTTCCAAGCGCCACCACAAGCTCGCGCTCCATCCATTTATAGAGATGCTTCGGCTTGAAAAAGCCGACGAGCGAGGATGCGTTGAGCTGTATTCTTGCGCCAAGGGAGACAAGCTTTTCGATGTTTTCGGGCTCATATCTGTCCGCGTGAGCAAGTACAACGTCAAGCCCACGGTCAATAAGACTCTTTACTGTAATCTGGTATTGCTTCTCGAAATCGCTGAAAGGAAGCTCAAGTAGCAAGGTATTCGTTCCGCTGATGCAAAGCCTCTCGAGCCTCGGCATTGACTCCAGATTGTCACAAATCAACACCTCGGCGCCAAGACGAATGCTGCATTCGGTTTTATTCGCCTCTCTGAGCTCTGCAAAATGTCTGTTTCTTCTCTCAAGAAAGCTCTCTACCGAGTCACGAGCTGGATAGAAATGCGGAGTAGCCACAATTCTGGTTACTCCGCTCTGTTGTGCCAAGGAGAGTTGATTTACAGAAACCTCAACAGACGAGCTACCGTGATCTGCCCTGGGAATTATATGGGCGTGAAAATCAACAATATCCATAAGTCACCCGCTCCTTTATATTTAATTTAGTCGTTACCGTCGTAGTATGAACCGTACTTAGCGTACCTTCCGTATCCATACCTTCCGTACTTACCGTACTTATAGCTTCCGTAGCCCTTTCCGCTCTTCGCATTGTAAGAGCAAAGCACTGTGCCGAGGATGTTCGCCTCAGCCTTATTAAGCGTCTCGATCGCGTCGGAAACGGAGCTTGTATCAGAGAAGTCAGCTCTCGTTGCGAGAATATATCCGTTGATATAGCTGCTGAGCAGAATAGCGTCAGATACAACGTTTACAGGGGGGGTATCTATAATTACGTAGTCGTAATTTTCATTACAATAATCCATCAGCTTCTGCATCTTGGAGGAAGAAAGCAGACCTGGGGTATTGGCATTCGTAGCGCCTGAGGAAAGGAAGGAAAGATTGGGATGCTTCGTCCTCTGGACGTTGGGCGCCTCGACTATGCCTGCCAGAAATTCGCTGAGTCCGTGCAGACGCGATGCGTCAATCTCAAGAAGCTCTGCAACTCTGGGGCTACGCATATCGCAGTCAATAAGAAGAATACGCGACTCGGGAGAGTTTATAGCGAGGGTATACGCCAGATTTACCGAAATAGAAGTCTTTCCCTCACCCGGGAAAGCGCTTGTCAGGGCGATTTTCTTGCATTTATCCTCAATGGGAAGATAACGGATGTTCGTATAAAGAGCGCGATAAGCCTCCTTAACAGCGAAGGGGGTATCATCACCTATTACTCTGCGGACGTCAACGTCAAGACTGCTGTGATAAAGGTCTTTTTTATTCTTTTTCTTCGACATTACTTATTTCCCTCCTCTGATACGTATCTCGGAATAACACCAAGTACGGGGATATCAAAGTTATCCTCGAGCTTCTTTCTGTCACGGATAGTCACGTCAAACAGAGAGCAGATAAATATTGCCACCATTGCCACAACTGCGCCGATAACAAAGCCTATAAGCGCATTTCTCAGAGCGTGATTTGAGTTAGGCGAAACAGCCTGAACAGGAGGATCAATCATTTTCGAGCTGATAAGATCCTTCGGATAAGACATAGACTCCGGCAAAGTTACCATAATGTGCATAGCGAGCGCGTCTGCAATGGCGATTGAAAGCTCTGCGTCAGGGGTGGTCGCTGTTATTTCAAATGCCTCGGTATCACCGCACTGCTCAAGAGTGATAACGCTCTTGAGATAATCCGTATCTATATCCCAGCCCTTTTCCTCATACAATGGGTTATTCTTAATTTCTGCAAGAACCTTATTGAGAAAATTATTGCGGAAAATAACGACCTGACACCTCTTGACCATCTCGGTGGCAACGTCAATATCACCAGAGCTGAGCGAGGTACCGTTTTTAGATACCATCATCGTAGCCGTTGAGGAATAGGTATCGGTTTTGATAAATGCAGAATAAACTCCAAGAGCCAGCGAGAGAACGAGCGCGGCAATTACAATAATCCAGACCTTTGGAACAAAAATCGCCACGAGGTCGCTGATGCTGAACTCCTCTTTTGTCTTTTTCATATCTGTCCTCACAATAAATTATTTTACATTCTTGATTATACTATAATATAATGCGTTTGTCAACATTTTACGACAAATTGACAAATATTACAGTCAATGCTTCACAAAAAATCACAACAACCGCCCGTCTTTGCGTGTTAACCCCGGTCGGAGAGGTTAAGCCCAGCGGAATAAGCCGAATCTTCCCTTGCTGACACAGTCCGCATCGGGTCATATCAATTCCAAACGGGAGTCAAAAGACTCCCGTAATTTTATTCTTTATTCTCTATGTCTTCCTCGGGAAGCGCAGGGGCAGGAACGATGGCCTCGTGGTTTTGAACCGCACCGTACTCGGCGACCTCCTCAGTCCACTTGTGCAAATCACAGTCGCAGTAGTATGCCAGGAAAACGTCACCCGTGTAGAGCAAATCCATAACGTATACATCCTCTGGAGCTATGTCGTCGTGTGATACGTTACCGTTCTCGTCAAGCTTATAGTTGGTGCCAAGCTTACCGTACTGAAGAAGATTTCTGAACTCAACGTTAGAGTTAAGCTCATAGATAACCTGCATACATCTGTTGTAATACTCGGAATAAGCCTCCTTATTCTCCTTGAGCTCCTCCTCGCCCTTTCCAAGCTGATGGCGAAGATCGAGGGGATGTCTTGCAATGGCGAATGCGCTGGAGTATGCCTCCTCCTTTGTTACCTCGGGATACTTTACAATATTGACGGTATAGCCCTCGCCTTCGTATTTAGCAATATCAGCATAAGTGCCGTCGTTAATAAACCTTACCGCATCGTCCTTCGTGTAAGTGTGATTGGGGTCGCTGTCAATAGCGTCATAAAGCGGCTTGCAGCTCTCCTCGTCAATCATAGTCGCAACGACTTCACTGCCAATATTGTAGTACTCTGAGGCATCTACCCTTATTATGGCAAGCTCATAGTGCGAAACGATATGGTTATTGGGAACACAGTATTTATTGTAGCTGGTATACTCGTTTCCTGCTACGGTATATGCGATCTCCTCGACGGTAACAGCCTGGAGTATCGCGGAGCATATTTTTGTATTCAGGCTCTTGTATACCGACGTAGCGGGATTGTAATACTCTGTGATATTGGCAATGGCGTGCTCTGAATAAAGCTCGTCGAACATATCCTTGCTCGTGATAAGGACTATATCCGCGCGGTCATCACCCTCAAGCGCGAGATCCGAGGTCATCTTCTCTGCGTACTCATCCGCGCTGAGATAGTGTATATCCAGCTTGGTCTTGAATTTCTCGAGATGCTGATTGACCATAAGTCCGACGGTGGAAATAGCGTTGTCTGTTGTACCCTCGCCAACGATAACGTAGAAATCGAGCTCGAGCTCCTCCACAACCTTAGGATTATATTTTTCCTTATACTTATCCAAGTCCTCGCCAATCTCATCGTTCATACAACCGACAAGAGCGATTGCACAAAAAACAATAGAAAGTACAAGACAGATAAACCTCTTCATAATGAACGAGCCCCTTCCGTAGCCATAGTATTCTTACATAATTCTACTATAAAAATAAAAAAAAGTCAATAGATTTTTAAATGTAAAATAAAGAAAAGCCCATATATGCAAATATTTACATACACGGGCTTTTTATTTTGTTAAAGTTGCTTATCAGTTAGCCAGATAATCGCGGAGCGCCTTGGATCTTGAGGGGTGGCGAAGCTTTCTCAGCGCCTTTGCCTCAATCTGTCTTATACGCTCGCGGGTAATCTTGAACTGTCTGCCGACCTCCTCAAGAGTCCTGGGGCGTCCGTCCTCAAGACCGAAGCGAAGCTTGATAACCTGCGCCTCTCTGGGAGTCAGGGTGCGAAGTATCTCGGCAATCTGCTCGCGAAGCAGCGAGAAGGATGCGCTCTCGGAGGGAGCGGGAGAATCGTTGTCCTCGACGAAATCCCCAAGGTGGCTGTCCTCCTCCTCACCGATGGGAGTTTCGAGCGAAACGGGGTCCTGCGCTATCTTCATTATCTCGCGCACCTTATCGGCGGTCATACCAAGGCGCTCCGCAATCTCGTCGGTGGTGGGCTCTCTGCCAAGCTCCTGAAGGAGCTGTCTTGCCGTTCTGGATACCTTGTGTATGGTCTCAACCATATGTACGGGAATTCTTATGGTTCTTGCCTGATCCGCGATAGCTCTGGTTATCGCCTGTCTTATCCACCAATGCGCGTAGGTCGAGAACTTATAGCCCTTGCTGTAATCGAACTTCTCAACAGCCTTGATAAGACCGAGGTTACCCTCCTGAATGAGGTCAAGGAAATACATTCCCTTTCCTACGTGAGTCTTGGCTATGCTGACGACGAGCCTGAGGTTCGCCTCGATAAGCTCATCCTTGGCAGCTCTGTCGCCAAGCGCTATTCTTTCGGCAAGATATTTTTCTCTCTCGGGTGTAAGAAGCGGGATTCTTCCAATCTCCTTCAGGTACATTCTGACAGGGTCGTCAATAGCGAGTCCCTCCTGAGAGAATATTTTTTCCATATTCTCCGCGCTCTCATAGGACTTTGTATCCTCCTCGAGCTCCTTGAACTCCTCGCTGTCAAGATCGTCGGGGCTGGCTGCGTCGATATCTACGGGGGCGATATCGTAGTCGATATCCTCAAGCGCCACCATAATATCCGAATTTGCGATACCTCCGTCGCTTTTCGAATCAATGTACTCGTTTACGTTGATTTTGTCTCTGCTCATTTGAACACCTTTCCTTTAGTTATCATCTGTTTCTCTTTTCCTCTTGATAAGGTCGTTAAGACGGTCCAAGGGGCTTGCGGAGCAATGCTTGTCCGCGACAGAGCTCTTCAGGTTCGCTATACATTCAAGCAAAACCTCCTCACCGTTGGAGCTGAGCTCCATTCTCTGTATCTTCATTTTTGAAATGCGTCCCATTTCCTCCGGTGTGAACTCTTCACTCATACTAACGAGTCTATCGTCCTGTTTTTCGTAAGCAGTCTGCAAAAATCTGAAAATTTTTTTATTCAAAGCTGTGAAGAAGTCATCTTCAGTAAGAAGCCCCTCGCGGAAAACCTTCGCTCTGTGCTCGGGAAACAGTAGCATAAGTCCGAGAACGCGCTCCTCATTTTTTGCAATCGCGGGCTCCTTTACGTAGTCGGGGTTTACCTTATCAGTATACCCGATGCTCTCCTGCTCCATTCTTTTAGCCTCGCCGCGCTTGTATGCGGCAAGATTTCTCGCTACGATTCTGTCAACGTCAGCCTTGAGGCTATCATAGGAAACACCCAGCTTTTTTGAAACTACACGAATATATACGTCTCTTTCTGCCACGGAATAAACGCCCGCAATCATATTTGCAAGCTCATTCAGAGCGTTTATCTTATCCTGTGGTATTTCGAGATTATACTTTGATAAAATGCGCCCGAGGTTATAATCAAACTTGCTTTTCGCGCTTCCGATTACCTCAGCGAAGCTCTTGACTCCGTATTTTTTTATGTACTCATCGGGGTCCTTCGCTCCGGGAATGGAGATAACGTTGACCTCAAGTCCAACCTCCTCGAGCATCTTCATTGCCCTCTGTGCCGCCTTTTGTCCCGCCTCGTCGGAGTCGTAGCAAATTATCACCCTCTCGGTATATCTGCTCATTACCCTTGCCTGCTCCGAGGTTATCGCTGTACCGAGGGTCGCCACCGCGTTTGTAAATCCTGCCGCGTGCAGCGCTATAACGTCCATATAGCCCTCGCAGAGTATCATACTCTCCTTGCAGGTCTGCTTGGCGAAGTTCAGAGCGAAAAGATTTCTCAGCTTCTTGAAAACCGGGGTATCAGAGGAGTTTTTGTACTTCGGCTTCGAATCGTCCATAACTCGACCGCCAAAGGCTATAACGTTATCTGATACGTCGATTATCGGAAACATAACCCTGTTTCTGAAGGCGTCGTAGTAATTGCCCTTCTCGCTTCTTCCGCACAGGAAGCCCGCGACAAGCTCGTCGTGGGTATAACCAAGACCGAGCATATATTTCGTGAATCTGTCGAAGCTGTTTGGTGCATATCCAAGTCCGAAGTGCTTGATAGTCGCCTGCGAAAGCCCTCTTTCGTTAGTGAAGTAGGAGAGTGCCGCCCTGGCGTCGGGATTATCCTCGTACAGACACCTGTGGAAGAACCTGGCCGCCTCTACGTTCATTTTGTATATGCGGTCCTTTTCTATCCTCGGGCCTGCGTTATAACGCTTGTCCTCGTCCTCGATAATCGTGATTCCGGCGCGCTTTGCAAGGAATTTGACTGCATCGGGGTAATCGAGATGCTCCATTTTCATAATAAAGCTAATCTGATCTCCGCCAACTCCGCAGCCGAAGCAATAAAAGCTGTTATCCTGCGGATATACTGTGAAGGACGGCGTTTTCTCGCTGTGAAAGGGACATAGCCCCTTAACGTTCGAGCCGCTTCGCTTGAGTGACACGTAGCTGCCTATCAGCGTCATAATGTCCGTGCGCGACAGCACGAGCTCAATAGTTTCTCTACTGATCATTCAATCTACTCCTTTCAACATATAATATACGCAGAAAAAACAAAAAACACTTTCTTTTTCTCAAAAATCAAATTTTTCACCTAAAATTTCGAGCTTGACTCTGCCGCCCGTCACAGAAACCAGCTCAGCCTCGAAGCTCTCGCTCTCGCTTTTCCTCACTCTGCCCCTCAGCTCAACCGCAACGGTATATCGTGCGTCCTCCTGTCTGAAGGCGTACCTTGTGAAAATCGGCGCGAGCTTCTGAAAGTCGGAATACGAAACCTCTATTGAATATTCTGTATACACGTCGTATTCTATAATTTCGGCATTTTTCAGCGCACCGATTGCCGCGGCGGTATACGCGCGAACAAGTCCGCCCGTGCCAAGAAGCGTTCCGCCAAAATAACGCGTTACAACTATAACGGTATTAGTACAGCCGTTTTTCCTGATAACGTCAAGCACGGGCATTCCCGCAGTTCCCTGCGGCTCGCTGTCATCTGTGAATCTTGCAATGGAGTTCTCTCTTAAAACGTAGGCGTAGACGTGGTGTCTTGCATCCGGGTAGGTCTTCTTCACCTTATCTATGAATGCCAGAGCCTCGCTCTCGCTCGATACGGGCATAGCCTCGCCGATAAATACGGATTTTCTGTCCTCGTACTCAAACGAGCCGTAATTTTTGACGGTGATATAGCTATCAGCCATTGTCAGCATCCTCCGTTATATACGCGGCGTACTGTCCCTGTCCCTTTGAGTCAAGTATAACCTCGACCTCGATACCGCTCTCGCCGTAATCCACCGACAAAACGCTGTATAGGTTATATAGAGAGCTTAACACGCCCTGCTCGTTATAGGGGATAATCAGCCTTACCTGTCGGGTAAATCTGTGCATCAGCTCCTCTATCATAGCAAGCAGCCCGTCGAGTCCCTCTCCCGTCAGCGCGGAAACGTTGACGCTGTTTTCTCCGTGAGCACCGTATGCCGCATCGTACAGCATATCGCACTTGTTGTAGACGTATATTACAGGCTTGTCAGACGCACCCAGGTCTGCAATAACGCCCCTCGTTACCTCAAGATGCTCGGGCACCTCGGGGTCGTTGGCGTCAGACACGATAAGCAGAATATCCGCGTATCTTACCTCGTCAAGAGTGGATTTAAACGCCTTGACAAGATGGTGCGGCAGCTTTCTTATGAAGCCTACGGTATCCGTGAGCAGTATGCTCTCTCCCGAAGGAAGCTCCATTTTTCTTGTAGTTGGGTCGAGTGTCGCGAATAGCTTGTCCTGTGCGAGCACGTCTGCGCTTGTCAGCCTGTTGAGAAGGGAGGATTTTCCCGCGTTGGTATATCCGACGAGAGCAACCTTGGTAAGTCCGCTCTTATCTCTCTGGGCGCGCATTATAGCTCTGTTTTCCTCAAGCTCCTTGATTCTCTTTTCAAGGGTATTAATTCTCTCGTGCAGGTGGCGTCTGTCGGTTTCGAGCTTGCTCTCTCCGGGGCCTCTCGTTCCTATTCCTCCACCCTGTCGCGACAGCTCCGTGCCCTTGCCGACGAGTCGGGGCGCAGAATACTTCAGCTGCGCCAGCTCTACCTGAAGCTTTCCCTCGCCTGAGGTAGCGTGAAGCGCGAATATATCAAGTATAAGCATGCTTCTGTCAATGACGAAGGCACAGCCTATATCATTTTCAAGATTTCTTATCTGCGCGGGTGAGAGCTCAAAGTCGAAAACAACAAGACCAACCTCGCTATCGCGGCAAAGCTGCGCTATTTCCTGAACCTTTCCCTTGCCTATACAGGTACGGGGGTCAAAGCTTTCCTTAACCTGAATAACCTTGGCGTAGCACTCGCCTCCCGCCGTTTCAAGCAGTCTTTCCAGCTCTGCAAGGCTTCTCTCACATTCCTGAACGTCACTTCCCCTTTCCGCGATAGCGACGAGAATAGCAGAGGTTTTTAGAATATCTGACATAATTACCTCCTTTAATAAACAAAAAGAGCGAGGCGCATCTATGCTACCTGTCGCTCTTTTTAAGCAAGGATTACTTTGCTACCTTAGCAAGACGCTTCTTAAACTTATCAACGCGTCCGCCGGCATCTACGAATTTCTGCTTACCTGTATAGAAAGGATGGCACTTGGAGCAGATTTCCACGTTCATATCACCCTTAACGGAGTGAGTGGAAACGGTCGCGCCGCAGGCACATCTGATGGTAGCTTCTTTGTAATCAGGATGTATTCCAGCTTTCATTTTCACACCTCTTTAATTTTGATTAATTTCATTGCGATTAATTATAACATACTTTTTTTCAATTTGCAAGTCCTTTTGACAAATTTCCAAAAATTATTTTATAGGCTCGTTTTTTGTCTAAATATGCCCCGCAAGCCGCTTTCTCAGCCTGTGCATAATCTTTTTTTCGAGCCTTGATATGTAGCTCTGAGAGATGCCGAGAGCGTCCGCGACCTCCTTTTGAGTTTTCTCCTCATAGCCGTTAAGGCCGAAGCGCATCTCGATGATAACTCTTTCTCTCTCAGACAGCTCGCTAACCGCCTCATAGAGCAATCTTTTTTCCTCATCCTGCTCCATAGCCCTGCTCACCGCATCTGCGTCGCTTCCAAGAATATCCGACAGCAAAAGCTCGTTTCCGTCCCAATCAACGCTCAGCGGCTCGTCAATGGATATTTCCCGCTTCTGCGAGGCGGTTTTTCTGATATACATCAGTATCTCGTTTTCGATACAGCGCGAGGCGTAGGTGGCAAGCTTGATGTTTTTATCTCTTTTGAAGGTCGATACAGCCTTCATCAGCCCGAGCGTGCCTATTGAAATCAGCTCCTCGATGCTTGCTCCCGTGTTTTCAAACCGCTTCGCTATATACGCGACAAGACGCAGATTGTGCTCGACGAGCAGACAGCGAGCCTCGTGAGTATCAATTCTGTCAATCAGCTCCTCCTCGACCTCGGGCGGCAGGGGCGGAGGCAGAGTTTCGCTTCCATTTATATAGTACAGCTCTCTTTTTTTGAATATCCTCCGCCACAGCCTCGCTGCAAGCCCTTTTAGAAATCCAAGCAACCTAGAAAACATTTTTCATCGCGGCGTACGGCGCCAGCACCTCGTAGCCGCCGTATGTTCCCTCCTCATTATCTATTCCAACGGTGAAGCTCACCTCTTCCTGCCTCTTGCCGTTGCTGACGGTAACAGAATCCGCCCTGACACCCGTGACAATATGCGTGCTCCCGAGCCTTGTCACAGGAATTAGCCTTATTCTCTTTCTGTAGTCATCGTCCAGAAGGTCAATATCCGTCAGGTCGGTTATGCACTCGGGCACAAGCCGCTTGGCAAGCGAGGGCTTAATAAATAAAACAGGGTTCATATTCATCGGATCTCTGACAAGATTTCCGCTGTCAACAAGCGCGTCTGCCTCGACCGAAACGTCCTCTATGGTTATCGTGACTCGCACGGATTTTTCACTCAATGAATCAGAAAATAACATTATTATTAATTTAATTACTCCTATTGATATCAGTGTTAATATGGAAAAAATCAGAGCCCTTCGGTTCTCCACGCCCGTTATCTCAATATTCAGCCCCGAAAGAGCGTTATCGAGCACCGAAAAGCAAATATGCACAAGAGAAAAAAGCAGCATCTGTACGGCAAGAAAAACCGCGAGAAGCTTCGCGCGTCTTATAACCGACGCCCCCTTCACTATAAAAATGGTGAGAAAAAGGAGCGATACTACACAATTTATAGCTCTCAATACCCAATATTCCGAGATAAAGACGTCAATTATAGCGGATATAGCACCCAGCACAGAACAAAGCACCAATCTTGACATTCCTGTATGTATATGGACAACGCCAAGCGCGGTGTACAGCGCGAGTATATCCACCGTGAAATTAATAAGAAAGAAAACGTCAATATAGAAAACTTCCAACAAAATCACCTCTTGGTATGATTGTAGCACAGAGGAAATGCGTTTTTTGTCAAAACAGAGTACCCAAATAAAAAAACTCCCCGCAAGCGCGGGGAGTATAGCTATTGATGATTTTAGGATAAGGTTACGCCTTCTTTTCGATAATATCGCAGGCTCTCTCAACGTAGTCGCCCTCAAAAAGCTCGATAACACCCTTGTCACAGAGCGACGCAAGCTCCGGGTCAATGGGGAGCTGAGCGAGCATTTCCGTGCCGTATTCGCCGCACAGAGCCTCAGCCTTGCTCTCACCGTACGGGCGGATAACCTTTCCGCAGTCGGGGCATACGATATAGCTGTAATTTTCAACCAGTCCGAGAACCTTAATATCCATCAGTCTTGCCATATTGACAGCCTTGTCAACAATCAGCGAAACAAGGTCCTGAGGGCTTGTGACGATGACGATACCGTCAAGAGGAAGGCTCTGGAAAACGGTAAGCGGAACGTCACCCGTTCCGGGAGGCATATCCACGAACATGAAGTCAACCTCGCCCCAGACGACGTCAGACCAGAACTGCTTGACCGTGCCTGCGATAACGGGACCGCGCCATACGACGGGCTTTGTCGCATCGTCGAGAAGCAGATTGACGCTCATAACCTCGACCCCCGTCTTGGTAAGGGCGGGAAACATACCGAGGTCGCTTCCCTCGATACAGCCGCATCCGAGGCCAAAAGCCTTAGGGATTGACGGACCTGTAATATCAGCGTCGAGGATAGCGGTTTTGTATCCTCTGCGACGCATCGTGACAGCGAGCATAGAGGTAACGAGCGATTTTCCGACGCCGCCCTTTCCGCTCACGACACCAATAACCTTTTTAACCTTGCTCGCCTTGTTCATCGGCGCGAGAAGTGTTGCCTTATCGCACTTTGAAGAACAATTTGAGCAGTCGTGTGAACATTCTGCCATTTTTTATTCTCCGTTTCTTTTAAATACTGTCAAATTTCAATCTGTCGTCACATACGGACACAGCAATACCGCTCACGGCTGTCGGGTAGCTGGAAATCAACAGCTCCGCTATCTCGTCCTCGACCGTGCGCTCGATATATCTGCGCATATTTCTCGCGCCGTATTTCTCCGAATAGGACTCCCTCGCGATAAGCTCGAGAACCTCGGGCGTATAGGTGAATACTATACCCTTTTCAATCAGATGCACCTTCAGCTTGTCAAGCATAAGGTCTGCTATCCTGACGAAGTCCGAGGTATCAAGATGTCTGAAGGTTATTATCTCATCGATGCGGTTGATAAACTCGGGACGCAGGAACTTCAACAGAGCCTTCTCGACTCTGTCCTCGGTCTGCCTCTCTGCGTTATCGGTGAAGCCGGATATGGCGTTAGCCTTCTCGCTTCCCGCGTTAGTGGTCATTATAATTATAGTGTTGGAGAAATTGATTTCCCTGCCCTGCGCGTCGGTAACTCTGCCATCGTCGAGTATCTGAAGCAGAATGTTAAGAACGTCGGGATGCGCCTTTTCAATCTCGTCAAAAAGCACGACTGAATAGGGTCTTCTTCTTATTTTTTCGGTGAGCTGTCCCGCCTCGTCATATCCGACGTAGCCGGGGGGCGAGCCTATAATCCTCGATACCGAATGCTTTTCCATAAATTCAGACATATCCAGCCTGATAAGCGCCTCGGGCTGCTTAAAGAGATCTCGGGCAAGCACTCTGACAAGCTCCGTCTTTCCTACGCCGGTAGGACCTGCGAAAATCATAGATACGGGGTTCAGTCGTGGAGAAACGCCCGCTCTCTTTCTCTTGACAGCTCTCACTACAGCCTGGACAGCCTTATCCTGACCTATAATATGCTTTGATAGTCTTTCATACAGTCCGGTGAGGTTCTCGTAGTCGCCAACACTCAGCTCTGTCGCAGGTATTCCCGTCCAAATTTCAATCACCTTGAGCAAATCCTGGACGGTGACCTGAATAGACTCAACGGTCGAGCGGAGCTCGGAAAGCCTTTCGTCAAGGCGCAGCTTCTCGGATTTCAGCGACGCGAGTGCTCTGTAATTCTCCTCCGTCTGCCCCTCGGGCTTCTCGAGCGAGAGCTCGATTTCCGACATAGCCGAGGACAGCTTTTCGTTGCGCTTAAGCCCTTCCTTATACTCGTTGAGCGCGGCAGAATCAAGCGAAACCCGGCTCGCCGCCTCGTCAATAAGGTCTATTGCCTTATCGGGCAAGAATCTGTCTGTTATATATTTCTCGGAAAGAATTGCCGCCGCTCTTGCCACCTCGTCGCTGATTTTTATACCGTGGTACTGCTCGTAGTATTTTTTGATACCCTTGATTATTTCAACGGTTTCCTCAACAGAGGGCTCCTCTACCTTGACAGGCTGGAATCTTCTCTCGAGCGCGCTGTCCTTTTCGATATGCTTTCTGTACTCCTTAAGGGTGGTTGCTCCGATAACGCGCAGCTCGCCTCTTGATAGCGCAGGCTTCAAAAGATTTGCAGCGCCCATACTGCCGTCCGAGGTCTCCCCCGCGCCAGCGATGTTATGAATCTCATCAATCATAAGAATAACGTTGCCCGCCGCCTTTATCTCTCTGATGAGAGCCTGCACGCGCGACTCAAACTGACCGCGGAATTGCGTTCCAGCGATAAGAGAGGTCATATCGAGCATCCATATCTCGAAGCCGCGGAGCGCCGCGGGAACTCTGTTTTCCACTATTCTTTTAGCAAGCTCCTCGGCTATCGCGGTCTTACCGACACCGGGCTCACCGATAAGGCAGGGGTTGTTTTTCTGACGACGGCAGAGAATCTGAATAATTCTGTCTATTTCTCTGTCTCTGCCGATAAGAGCGTCTATCCTTCCTTCTCTTGCCTTCTCGTTGAGGTTCTGGCAGAAGGCGCGGAGATTTTTCTTTTCGTCACCGCCCTGAGCCTTCTTTCCGCCCTTTTTCGAGCGGTCACTTCCCTTGCCCGACCTGTTGGAGCCATCCGAGCCAAATACCTCTCCAAGGTTAATGGTCGGGAGCTCTCCCTCGGGTCCGTCCTCATCCAAAATCTCGGGTAGGTTGCTTTCAATCTCCCCGAGCATAGTTTCCATCTCGTCCTCGTCAATGCCCATATTCCTGAAAATATCATTAACCGGCTTGATGCCAAACTCCTTGGCGCATAGAAGACACAGCCCCTCGTTAATCGATTTGCCGTCCTCAAGACGAGTGATAAATACCATAGCAGGACGTGCCTTGCATCTGGCGCATTTTTGTAATCTCATTTCGCGTATCCTTTAAAATTTAAAACTAACTAAACTGATTAAAAGCTGAGGAGCAGGTCAAGCGGGCTTATTGATTTAAAGAAATTATATACGTATCCGCCCGTGAACTCATCAACCCACGCTTGTCCTGCGAAGGCATCAAGGTGAATAACGAATTCAAAAATCGATGCGATACCCCAGCAGGCAATAAATGCCACAGCGCCTGTAAATATACAGCCGAGTATCTTGTTGACAACACCAACGAAGCCGTTATCAATTATCTTGTTAATAATACCAAAGATGAGCGCAAGCACAAGCTTTGACAGGAAGAACAAGGTTATGAAGGAGAAAACAGTGCATACTATTCTCACGGCAGGCGTGGTTATAGCGTTAACTATAGAAACGATTACCTCGCCACCCTCAGCGCCCTCTGCAACTGCAGAAAGGTCAACGCCGCACAGTCCTGCGGCAAGCTTGATAAGAGTAGGCAGCGATTCGGTTGTTTCCGCGGATATATCAGCGTATTTTTCCATAAGGAAGGAGGAAATCTTGTTGGTGATAGGCGCGGAAATCATAGGCTCTATAATCGCCGTTGACAACACAGCGGCAAATTGAAAAGCCAGAAACAAGGCAAGAAAGAATTTAATAGGCTTACCGAGAGCGGCAAAAAATCCCTTCTTCAAGCCAATGATTAAGCCTATAATCATTATCAGGCATAATACGATATCCAAAATTACGTTAACAGTCATATTCATTCTCCTTATATTATATGCAACTTAAATCATTTAAAAACAACAGCGTCGCTGCCAAAGGCTGCCCTGAGCCTTTCAAGCACCGCGTCGGAGGGCTCGGCGGTCACGCCCGAGGCGTGATACTTGCCCGTGGACTTATCATATAAGACAACCTGCGCCTTTCCTCTATGTAGCGCAGAAAGCCTGAATATAATATTTATTCTGCTGTCCGAAAGCGAGTCAACCTTGACGAAAATTCGCGCCTCCTTTGGCTTTTGCTGGGTGTCGGGCTTAGTAACGAAGGCAGCATTTGACAACAGCGGCTTTATCGACGAGAGGATAATTTTCGGCTCCTCGCCCTCCTCTGCGGATATATTTCCTACGATACTCACAGCGTTGTCAACGAAAAGCTCCGAGGAATTAGCCGCATACTGCTTCGAGAAAACTATGACCTCAATCTCAGCATACTTGTCCTCTACTGTTATAAACGCCATAGTGGCTCCGTTTTTCGTAACCTTTTGTTTTTTTGCGGTAATAATTCCCACGATGCTTACAGTCGACTTGTCCTTATAGGTCGTGGGCTGAACCGCCTCCTCGGTGAAATCGTCGAGTATCGCGGAAATATTATCGACCTTGAGTGTGGCGGTATGCTTTGAATAGTTATCAATCATATGACCCGAGAAATACATACCCGAGCTCTCCTTTTCGAGAAGCAGAAGCTCCTTTAAGGAAAACTCCTCGAGCTTCGGATACTGGTATCCCGTGGGATAGGACTCGTCCTGCCCCGAGAGAATTGAGAACAAATCCATCTGTCCCGCGATATTAGAGCGCTTTTTGTTCTGCTCCGACTCGAGAATATTCTCATAGCAGGCCAGAAGCGCGCTTCTCGGTACGCCAAGCGAATCAAAGACACCGCATTTTATAAGTGATTCGAGCGTGCGCTTGTTGAGGTCTTGGCAGGAGGATAGTCTTGTGACGAACTCGTCAAAGCTCGTGTAATCACCCTCTCGCCTTCCCGAAACGACAGCGTCGGCGAATACCCTGCCCACGTTTCGAATAGCAAGCAGACCAAAGCGGATAGAGCCGTCGACAACCGTGAAATCGGTTCCGCTCTTATTTATATCGGGTGGAAGAACGCTCACACCGAATCTCTGCGCGTCATCTATATATTCCTTCAGCTTCTTAGGGTTATCAAGAACGCTCGACAGGAGTGCTGAGAAGTATTCTGCGGGATAATGCGCCTTGAGATAAGCGGTTCTGTACGAGGTGACGCCGTATACCGTGGCGTGACTCTTGTTAAAGGCGTATTTCGCGAAGCTCGCCATATCCTCAAATATTTCCTCGGCTACCGCCCTGTCAACGCCTCTTTCAAGACAGCCCGAGATAAAGCCGTCGCGCTCTGCCGCCATCGCTGACTCTTTTTTCTTGGACATAGCCCTTCTGACAAGGTCGGCGTGAGCGTATGAATAGCCTGCGAGCTCGCGGCAAATCTGCATTACCTGCTCCTGATACACGATACAGCCGTAGGTTACGTCGAGAATATCCTTGAGAAGCTCGGTTTTATATACCGTGCTTTCCCTTCCGTGCTTTCTGGCTATAAAGGTATCTATGGAATCCATAGGTCCGGGTCTGAAAAGCGCGATACAGGCTATGATATCCTCGAAGCAGGTGGGCGACAGACGGGTCAATACCGCCTTCATTCCTCCCGATTCGAGCTGAAATACTCCGTCTGTTTTCGCCTCTGACAAAAGCTTGAAGGTCTTTTGGTCGTCGAACGGAACAGAGGTTATATCAAAATCGGGAATTCTCCGTCTGATTTTCAGCTCCGCGTCGTGAATTATTGATATGTAACGAAGTCCAAGAAAATCGAACTTAACAAGACCGAGCATAGCGTCGGTGTTCATATCAAACTGTGTCACAACACCCGTGCCGCTATATGACAGGGGTACGTATTCCCAGGTCGGCTTCTCTGTGATGACAACGCCTGCGGCGTGAGTCGAGGCGTGTCTTGGCATACCCTCGACACCTCGGCTGACGTCGATAAGCCTTCTCACGTCGTTGTCCGATATGTACAGCGCGCGAAGCTCCTTATTGCCGAGCGCCGCATCGATGCTCTCGCAGTCGGGGGAAATCA